>CAUVFB010000057.1:0-8629 GCA_963551095.1 uncultured Prevotella sp.
AGCATCCACGCAGGAGATCTATCCAGTGTTGCCGACCGTTCTTTTGAGTCGTCGGGAGAGGGTGATGGAGGTTCATGCAATATTTCATTGATAGCTGTCTTCACGAAGTCGTCTGAGCTTCTTATGCGTTGTCTGCAAAAGTAGCGTCTTTCAGAAAAGAGAGCATAGCAAAAACTGACACACACTCTCTCGTAAATAAGAATTGGGTAAGCCGAGTATCTTTGTTACAGATGGGAGACTATCGGATAAACAGCAGCTCACGATACTTAGGCAGTGTCCAAAGCTCATCGCTGACAATCAGCTCGAGCTTGTCTATTTGGCGGCGAATCTCGTCCATCTTTGGGGCAATCGTATCGTGATAGGCTATTGCTCGTTCGCGCTGACTCACTATCCTGTTGGCTACCTTGCGCGCATTGACCAACTCTTCGACGCCCGTCTCAATCATCTGTGTACGCCGGGCAATCTCCTTGATGATCTTCACGTTCCGCTCGGTAAGTTCGCGACCTTCCTTCGCGCCGAAGATGTCGAACATGCTCTGCACGTTCTTTGCGAGCTGACTCTGATAGTGAGTGGCAACGGGTATGATATGGTTCATCGCCAGGTCGCCCATCACGCGTGCTTCTATCTGAATCTTCTTCGTATAGGTTTCCCATTTCACCTCGTTGCGTGCTTCCAGTTCGTTGCGCCTCATCACGCCCGTGGTTTCGAACATGCGGATGGAGTCGTCTGCCAAATAACTGTCGAAACATTTCGGGCAGCTCGGCTCGCAGTCAAGTCCGCGGCGTGCGGCCTCTGCTTTCCATTCGTCGCTGTAGCCATTGCCATCGAAGCGGACAGGCTTGCAGGTCTTGATGTCTTCACGGATGATGTCGATGATAGCCGAAGTCGGGTCTTCGCCGCCTGCCACGAGCGCGTCTACACGCTTCCTGAAAGTGGTCAGAGCCTCGGCGACGGCGGTATTGAGCACAATCATCGCAGAGGCACAGTTGGCCTCGGAACCTACGGCACGGAACTCGAAGCGGTTGCCCGTGAAAGCAAAGGGCGACGTGCGGTTGCGGTCGGTGTTGTCGATGAGCAATTCGGGAATTTCGGGGATGTCCAACCGCATGCCCTGCTTTCCCACGACGGTGAAGAGGTCTTCCTTGTCGGCCTTTTCGATATGGTCGAGCAAGTCGGTCAGCTGTCTGCCGAGAAACGAGGAGATGATGGCCGGCGGTGCTTCGTTGGCTCCCAACCGATGGTCGTTGGTCGCGCTCATGACCGATGCTTTCAGCAGTCCGCCGTGTTTGTAGACAGCCATCAGCGTCTCGACGATAAACACTACGAATCGCAGGTTGTCCTCGGGTGTCTTTCCGCTCTTGTGCAGCAGAATGCCCGTATCGGTAGAGAGACTCCAGTTGTTGTGCTTACCCGACCCGTTGATGCCGTCGAACGGTTTCTCGTGCAGCAGTACGCGGAAACTGTGCTTGTGGGCTATCTTCTTCATCAGCGACATCAGCAACATATTATGGTCTACGGCCAAATTGCATTCCTCGAAGATGGGAGCCAACTCAAACTGTCCCGGTGCCACTTCGTTGTGGCGCGTCTTGCAGGGGATGCCGAGCTCGAGAGCCCGAATCTCGAGGTCTTTCATAAATGCCTGAACACGCTCGGGAATGGTTCCGAAATAATGGTCGTCCATCTGCTGGTTCTTGGCCGAATCGTGCCCCATCAGCGTGCGCCCGGTCAGCATCAGGTCGGAACGTGCGAAAAAGAGGTCTTCGTCTACGAGGAAATACTCCTGTTCCCAACCAAGGTTGGCGTGTACCTGCTTCACGTCGGGATAGAAATAGCGGCACACCTCCGTTGCAGCCACATTGACGGCATGGAGCGAGCGCAGCAGCGGAGCCTTGTAATCGAGAGCTTCGCCCGTATAGGAAATGAAAATGGTCGGAATACAAAGTGTGTCGTCAATAATAAAAACTGGACTCGTAGGGTCCCAAGCCGAGTAGCCGCGCGCCTCAAAGGTATTGCGTATGCCGCCTGATGGGAACGAACTGGCATCCGGTTCCTGCTGCATCAGCAGCGAGCCTGAGAACTCTTCAATCATTCCGTCCTTCCCATCGTGTTCGATAAAGGCATCGTGCTTTTCGGCCGTTCCTTCCGTAAGCGGCTGAAACCAGTGAGTGTAGTGGGTTACTCCGTTCTCTTCCGCCCATTGTTTCATCCCTTCTGCTACGGCATCGGCAATGGATCGGTCAAGCCGCGCTCCGTTGTCCATCACATCAATGAGTTTGTCGTATACGCTTGCCGGAAGATACTTGTACATCTTGGAGCGGCTGAAGACATACTTGCCAAAGAACTCTGCCGGCCGTTCCGTCGGTGCCATCACATTAAGGGCATGCTTTCGGAAAGCCTTTTCTATCACATCAAATCTTAGATTACCCATATCTTTCTACCTTTTTGTTGGAATATGCCTGCAAAAGTAAGCAATTCTTTCCGCCCACCCAAGGATTTGTTCATCTGCTTGAGTTGTGAGAAGGGTGCCCGCACAGGGGGGATAAAAAAAAGAAGTCCAACTACTCACGCAGTCGAACTTCACGCCACTTAACTAAATAACTCAAAAAAATTACTTGACTCAATAAATATTGGCTGCCTCCTCACGGCCGCAAGCCAATAACACTTGACTATTAACTTACTAATAACTAACTTCTTTTTTATTCATGTTTATATGAACGTTTGCAAAGGTAAGAACTTTTCTGACAACATACAGAAAATAAGACAGAAATATGAGCAACATTATATTTTTTTAAGTAGTGTATACCGACAACTCCGGGCAAAACGGACCATTTCGGCGTATGGCCATGCTCTCCACAAGTGTATTTCGGGAAGACAACATCCTGATGCCAGTTCATTATCACCCTGATGATAATCCATTATCACCCTGATGATAATCTATTATCATGCTGACGATAATCCGGTAGCGTGCTGACGATAATCCGGTAGCGTGTGGATGATACTCACCTGTTGTGCTGACAAGAGGTGGTTTACTTATGTAAGTTTGTATATTCGCACAAGTACAGGGTAGTGCTCTTCATAGCGGTCGAATTCGATAGCAGAACCGTCATAGCCCATGCCTGTGAAGACATCTCTTATCGCTTCCTGCTCACTTTCGGTGATGATACGCTTCTCCTGCTTGATGCGATAATAAACATTTTGCCCAAGAGTGCTGATAAGAATGCGCCTGATGCGCGCCAAGTCGGCCACCCGCACGCTGTCGTAGATACGGGAAATGCCCCATGCGAAGCGTTCCTTATGGTCGGGTTCGTAGAGCGGACAGGGCTGCGCGCCTGTGATCACTTTCTCGTTCACCGCCATATACTGCTTCTGCGTGTTCGCCCCGAGCATTGTGTGGGCAGTATGATGCAGACACTGGTCGGCTTTCTTGCAGTGTGTGCCGGCACAGTGTGGGTAATCATAGTTCAATTGGTTGTATTCTTCGAGGGTCATAATTTTACATGTTTGGGTGTATCGGTATTTTTTACTTATTTCCTTTGGCTCTGTTATGCGATTTGCAGCGCATCTGGCAGTTATGGATATCGGTTGCGCCCCTTTTGCTCCATGCAGTTACGTAGTCGGCATCCATTTCCGACAGCTTCCAAATCTTATGCTTATTGGCATCGTGCCCTGTGGCACAATGGGGGTGATTCGCCATAACTCTTGTTTATCTTGCAAATATAGCACAAAAAAGTCGCATAGAAGTATCGTGCACTCACTCATTTCTCCTGATTGTCGGATGGAGGCAGCTTGGGCAGGCTTGCCAATACAAAGGAAATGTCGTCATAGGTGATCTCTTCCGGACAAAAAGCCTTGATAGACTTCATTCCGTCTGCCCGCCCTACACTTTCTATTACACGCCGGATAGTGTTGGCTTTCTGCTCGCCTATCACGCTCTCAACGTTCAGCTTGCCCTTGCGCACATATTTTTTAAGATGGTTTTGGATAGTCGATACGTTCAGACCTCTTTCCGATGCGATATCAGTAAGCGATTTGCCCTGCATGAAGAGGCGGTAGGTGATTTCGCCCGTATGCTGCTTCGGCGGTATTCTATGCGCGGGATGGTGGCTCGGGATGCATTCTTCTCCCATAGCCGAAAGGATGGCATCCTTCTTTGCCTGTAAGTAAGCGACTACGGTAAAGTTGGTTTCAGCCATCCGCTTCAGCAAATTGCATTTGGAGTGATACGCCTGCTTTAAGTCAGAGAGCGCGTTGTTGTAGAATTTCATACCCTGCTTGTTTCCCGACTTTATTCTTTGGGGGCTTCCGGTCAGTATGTCAGACTGTTTGGCGAGAATGTCTAAAAAGTATTGCGCTGCCTTGCGAATCCGCGCGATGAATTCCTCGCTATGCAGACTGTCTGTCGGGATGTTCGTTATTTGGCTCATCCACATTCTTGTTATCTTCACGATGTTTTTGTCGAAGTCGGCACGTATTGTCTTGTGTAGCTCGATAAGCCCTGTTTCCTTATAGAATTGCTCTTCAAGAGTGTGAGAGAGATTCATTTCTTGCTGCTGAATCTCCCGGAAGCAGAACAAGTCGGCAAGCAGATTTCGATAGTAGGCATCCTTCAGTGTGGACAGGCTGTCTATACTCTCTCGGGTACGCTCGGCCTGTCCGTCCATGTAGTTGCGCACGCGGCTGTCGGTAATGACTGCACTGGATGTGATGGGCGTAGCGAGCACGAGTCCTTCTAGACTGCGACAGCGGCTCAAGGCTACATACACCTGTCCCGATGCAAATGCCGACTGTGCGTCGATAATGGCGTGTTCGAAAGTGAGTCCCTGGCTCTTGTGTATCGTTATCGCCCAGGCCAAACGCAACGGATACTGTCTGAATGTTCCCTGTACTTTTGCTTCTATCTGGTGTGTCTTCTCGTTGAACGTATACTGCATATTCTCCCATGTGTTCTGCTCCACGCTTATCTCCTCTCTTTCGCCCGGACAGCGCACACGAATATGCCTGTCGCCAACATAAGTTACATGGCCTATCTTTCCATTGTAATACCTCCCACCACTGTCGTTATGGATAAACATCACCTGCGCTCCCACTTTCAGTGTCAACCGATGGTCGGCGGGATAGTTATGGTCGGGAAACTGTCCGTCAATCTCGGCCGTATAGATGCAGCTCCTACCTCTAAGGGTGTTCAGCTGTTCTTTATTGTAGTTGTCAGCCATTCGGTTGTGAGTCGTCAGTCGGATATAGTCGCTGCCTGTCTCGGGTCGGAAATCAGGCTGATGCTGCCGGTTGAGCCGTGCCAGGTCCTCCTCCGCCACACTGCCGTTTCGGATTCGGTTCAGTATGCTGATAAAAACATCGTCATGCTGCCGATATACGGTCGTCAGTTCTATCGTTACATAGTCGATGCTCTGCAGGACATGGGAACTGAAGAAATAGGGAGTATCGTAGTGTTTCCGCAACAACGGCTCCTCTGCGGGAGTAACGACGGGTGTCAGCTGTTGCAGGTCGCCGATCATAACAAGCTGCACACCTCCGAAAGGCTTGTCGTGTTCACGAAACCGTCTCAACACCGAGTCGACGGCATCAAGGGTATCCGAACGAACCATACTGATTTCGTCGATAATCAGAAGATCGAGCATACGAATAATTTTTCGCTTCTCTTTACTGAAAGCAAAGCGAGTTTTAATTTGTACTTCGGGCACAAACGGAGCAAGGGGCAACTGAAAAAAGGAATGAATCGTAACGCCTCCGGCATTGATGGCAGCCACACCCGTCGGTGCCACCACCATCATCCGCTTGGCACTGCGCGCCCTGACATCATGCAGGAAAGTGGTCTTGCCCGTCCCCGCTTTACCCGTCAGGAAAACACTCATCCCTGTCTGCTCTACAAACTCCCACGCATTATGCAATTCCGGATTCATATCCATAGTGTAAAAGACTTATTTGTAAATTATCAACAAATGTACTGAAAAAAAGCACGCCTCCCAAAGCTTTCCTACGCAAAACGGCAGCAAGCATGTTGACCATCGTCAAACATGTTGACGCAAGGCAATAAAACCATGTACATATGCTTTTCTCATCGCTCGGCGTCGTCGGGACTTCAGATTAGCACTATCTTTGCACCACATTCGGAATTAAGGATAACATAAAAAACTGGAGGACAACGGATTCTCCACAAAGAAAACGAATTATGACAACATTGATTTTAGTAGTAGCAGTAGTATTGATAGCAGTAGCGCAGGCAGTAAACATTAACAACAAGATGGCTGCCTGACCCAAAGAGGAAGCAACAATAATTTGAGAGAAAGATAGGATTCCAGCTTCATTCCCGAGGAATGACGTTGGGATTTTTCTTTTCTGCTCCCTACGCAACAGAAATCCTACAAAGAAAAAATATCAAAAATAAATGCTACGAGAATGATTTGTAAGGAAGTTGTGGTAACTTTGCACCCGTGGGTCGGCTATTCCGCCTACAATAAACAAGCAACTCTAAAAAACAATCAAAATGAAGAACCCGAAAAAGAAAATTACATGGCTGTCCGGTTGTCTTCTGTTGGCCGGTACGTTGACCACTTCTGCACAAGAAACGACTCAGCACGACAAGAGTGTTTATTTCGAATTATTGGGACCGAGCCTCATCGCCGGCATCAATTACGATGCACGCTTCAAGAAAAATTCTCCATGGGGCTATCGTGCCGGACTGGGCTTTGGCTATTCGAAGTCCAACTGGTTTTTCGGCGACGCACAGTCTACCCGTGCCTATTCCATTCCTTTAGAGGTGAACTATCTCTTAGGCAGGAAGAAGAGTAAATTGGAACTTGGAGTCGGCATTAATGTCGGACTGTACAACGATCATTACCGCATCACCTACATTGAACCGACAGGCGACCTTGCTAATCCATACACTTGGAAAACAATCGCCGATTCGGAAAATAAGGTCAGTTCATTCGGCTTTCTCAACGTTGGCTATCGTCATACATCAACTCGCGGTTTCCAGTTCCGCATAGGCCTGACGGGAGCACTGACACTGGACAAATCCCGACAGAGTGCGCACACGGTGATGGCTGCACCTTACATCAGTTTCGGTAAAGCTTTCTGATACAAGAGTCGCCACTTACGACTCTTTTTTTAGTTCTGTTAGTTGTTCTGCAACAGCTCAAGCATTTCTTCCTGCGTCATTGCATGCGCCATGTCGGAACCTTCGAGGAGCGAGTCGGCAAGGTCGCGCTTGGTTCTGTGCAGACGTACTATCTTCTCTTCAATGGTGTGCTGGCTGATGAGATGGTAGACAGTAACGTCTTTCTGCTGGCCGATACGGTAAGCGCGGTCGGTTGCCTGTTGCTCAATGGCCGGGTTCCACCATGGGTCGAGATGTATGACGTAGTTCGCTCCGGTAAGATTCAAGCCCAGTCCGCCTGCTTTCAGACTGATAAGGAAGAAAGGGCATTTACCCGACTGGAAGTCTCTGACAAAATCTTCACGCTTTGCCATCGGCGTACTTCCATCCAAGTAGAGATAAGGAAGCTGTGCCTTGTCCATCGCCCGGCGTACTTCGTCAAGGAAACTCGTAAACTGACTGAACACCAATGCGCGATTTCCGCTGTCGTTAAGCCCTTCGGCAAGATCGATGAAAGTGATAACCTTGCTGCTCGGCACATTCCAGTGCTTGTCAACAAGCGAGCAACTGCACGCCATTTGGCGCAATCGGGTAATCTCAGCGAGTGTGCTGATTTGTAATGATTTGTCGGCGCGGACGGCTTCCTCGGCTTCCTTGCGGCGAACCTCGTACATTGTCAGCTCATCCGACGACAGTTCAACGGGCAGCTGTATTTCATTCTTACTCGGAAGTTCCTCTATTACGTCGCTTTTCGTACGCCGCAGCAAGAAAGGTGAGATGAGCCGGCGCAACTGGCTTTGGCGTTCCTTATTATGGTCGCCCTCAATGGGCTGTATAAACTTATTCTTGAACTGTTCAGCACTGCCCAGCAACCCCGGATTAATGAACTGGAAGAGATTCCACAGTTCGGCAAGGTGATTTTGGATAGGTGTTCCCGTGAGTATGACTTTGCGCTGTGCCTGTAGCTGCATGGCTGCTTTCGACATTTTGGTGTTGGCATTCTTGATGGTGTGTGCTTCGTCAAGACAAACAACGTTCCATTCGCGTGCAGTAAGTTCCTCGTGCTGGATGTTCAGCAGAGCGTAGGTCGTGATGATGACATCTCCCGACTGTGCTTCTTTTATATCCTTTACGCGATTTTCGCTTTGGTTGAGAAGAGTTACATTGAGCGTAGGCGAGAACCGTTTCAGTTCGTTTCGCCAATTAGGAACAACCGATGCGGGTGCGACGACAAGCGATGGACCTTTGTCTGCCTGCTCTAACAGAAGCGTAATGGTCTGCAACGTCTTTCCCAATCCCATATCGTCGGCAAGGCATACGCCCGCTCCCCATGCCGTAACTTTCGACATCCACTCGAAACCTTCTTCCTGATAATCGCGCAACTGGGCTTGCAGTGTCTTCGGAATGGCAGGTACGGTCTTGCTGCTCTCCTCTATCTGCCGGCGGAGTTTGTCTATCTCGTCGCTGTGGTTGATGTTCAGTCCTTCGTCGTCGAGTATTTCTCCCAGCAGCGAT
>CAUVFB010000058.1:0-8614 GCA_963551095.1 uncultured Prevotella sp.
AATCCAAACATTAAACACTGCCAAAACTTTTGAAGAGTATTTTTTAAGAAAAAACAAGAATATAGAAATAATTGATATACGTCAACCCGTTAATCCGCTATTTATGGATTCTTCCACTCCGTTTCCAAAATTACTTTGTATTTTTGTAGCCATGAATAAGGAATTGACAGAACTGTACCGGCGCAAAGCCGACGAGATCGGCAGGACACTCGTCCGCCTCCACAGTCGCAGCCGTGTCTTCATACTGTCCGAGGTCGGCTCTTTCCTGCTGGCAGTCGGATTTGTGACCTTCTATACTTTGCTGTCCGATGCCGCCTGGCCGCTCTTCTGTTCCCTGGCCGTTCTAGCCTTATACCTTTACATCCGCAGACTTGATGTGCGGAACGACCGCAGGATAAAGGCTGGGGAAACGTTGCTGCAGGTTTATCAGAACGAGATAGACTATCAGCATGGAAATTTCTCGGGCTTTGATGCAGGTGAACAGTATGTCTGTCCGCAGCATCCCTATACTTACGACCTGGATGTCTTTGGAGCAGGTTCACTGTTCCAAAGGATGAACCGCAGCATCTCAACCGGCGGCAGTGACGAGCTGGCTGCCCGCTTGTCGGCAGAGTTGGGCAGTACGAAGAGAGAGGAACTTGTCAGGCAGATCCAACGGAGAACGGTTGCTGTTGACGAACTGGGGCAGAAAGAAACATTCCTGTCTGAGTTCAAATCTTTGGGTGTAAAGGAGCATATCAATACGGAAGAGGTGCTGCAAGCATTGAAGGCTCTTCATCGGCAGAGCTTCCCCAAGATTTTCCATGACGCACTGTTCCATTATTTCTGTTATGCCGACCTACTCGGTTTCTATGTGAGTATCGTCCTTTGTATTATGGGTTTCGCTCCATTTCTACTGCCCGTATGGTGGGGAATCTTTAACTTTATGTTCTCTTTCCTTTGCGGGCATAAGTACATGCGTGTTATCTCCGGGCTGATAGCGAAGGTACATACACAGGTAGAGGGCTACATGCAAGTGTTGAAGCTGGTAGACAAGACCGGGTTCAAATCGGCAGAACTTCAGGCGTTGAAGAAGAAACTTTCGGGAGCGGAAGAATCTTTTGAACAGTTGGAACTTATCCTGCAAAAGATCGATAACAGAAGCAACGAGATCGGTGTGTTCATCTTCAACAGCTTTGCCTTAATAGACATCACCATCATACGGCTTTTCCTACGCTGGCAGCATGCATATGAACAGCACATAGACGAGTGGATCGATACCTTGAATCTCTTTGATGCACTGGTGTCAATGGGTAACTATCGGTTAAATGAAGACAGGGCGGTCCAGGCTGAAATCAGCGAGAATGACAAGGTGGTTTATGAAGCGAAAGGGCTTTATCATCCTTTCCTCGGCGAGCAGGCTGTGGCAAACGACTTCAATATCCTTGACCATGAGTATGCTATCATCACAGGGGCGAACATGGCCGGCAAGAGCACGTTCCTGCGCTCCATAGGTATCAATTACCTTTTGGCGATGAACGGGCTGCCTGTCTTTGCGGATCATTTGGAGGTGTCTGTGTTCCACCTCTTTACAAGTATGCGTACCACGGACGACCTCACCCACGGCATCTCCTACTTCAATGCCGAACTGCTCCGCCTGAAGCAGCTGCTCTCCTCGCTGGATGAGCGTGTGCCGAGCCTGATTATCCTTGACGAAATCCTGAAAGGGACAAATTCGCTCGACAAGCTGAACGGCTCACGCCTCTTCCTGCAATACATCGCCCAGCGGAACGTGACGGGTGTCATCGCCACGCACGATCTCGAATTGTCGAAAATAGAGGACGAACAGCCCGGCCGTTTCCATAATTTCTGCTTTGAGATAGAACTGGGCGATCACATCACGTATTCTTATAAGATAACAAGGGGAGTGGCACGCAACCAGAATGCCACGTTCCTGCTGCAAGGAATATTGGGATAGTTCTGTGGCCTGCAAGTACAGAGTCTCAACCAGCAAGTGCAACATTACTCGAATAATATTTGTAAAACTCCTGCTTTAGTGTCGAGAAGTTCTGTTGCTTTTCAATGATCTTAAAGGAGGAGTTTTCCCTTCTAAGTTAAACGACAATTTTGATAGGCCCTCATGGATAATGAGCGTAGATCTAAGGATATACGAGCGCGCATCCGGGGATATGGAAAACGGGGCATATGGGTAACTGATTTTACTCGCACGGGTAATTGAAGTGAGGCGCAGAGCTTACCGATTTGCCCTGGCCGTAAGGCAAACCCGCGGTGTTTTTCATTTTTTCATTTGAAAACCAAACGCAGTCTTGCACTTCCGGTTTGGGCAGTGCACACATTTCATCAGATGGACAAGGATTGTTTAAGACAAGAAGAAGCCCTTTTTGGCGGCTGGAAAGACGAATGGGCGCAGCAACCACCGAGGAATCGGAAGGCGGCGTATGCGGAAAAGGTGTGCGAAAGAGGCATTTTCCGAATATCTTTTGTATCTTTGTGGCATATAACGGCGGGTCGGTTGCCTTCTGATACTGTCTTGCGCGACACATGAGGGCAGAGGGTATACTATATAATAAGGTGTAATTCTCCTCGCCTCAAACGCGGAATAAAACTATAATATATAATAAGGTGTATGAAGAAAGTGGCTTTTCTCGCTATCGGACTACTGATGGCGGTCATGGTATGGGCGCAACCTGAACGACCAAAGCTGGTTGTCGGACTCGTGATAGATCAAATGCGGTGGGACTATCTCTACTATTACTACAACGAATACGGCACGGGCGGACTGCGACGACTGCTCGACGAGGGCTTTTCGTTTGAGAATACGCATATCGACTACGCTCCTACGGTTACCGCCGTGGGACATTCGTCGGCATTCACGGGTTCGGTACCTGCCATTCACGGCATTGCGGGTAACTATTTCCGCCAAGACGGCAAGGGAGTGTACTGTTGTGACGACCCGAACGTGCGGAGTGTGGGTTCGGACAGTAAGGAAGGGCAGATGAGTCCTCATCGTTTGCTCACCACAACCATCGGCGACGAGCTGCAAACGGCCACTGATTTCCGTTCGAAAGTTATCGGTGTGGCACTCAAAGATCGTGCGGCCATCCTCCCAGCCGGCCACGCTGCCGACGCAGCCTACTGGTGGGACACCTCGGCGGGGCACTTTGTCAGCTCCACCTATTATATGACGGAGTTGCCCGAGTGGGTTCTGAGGTTCAATCAAGCGAACCACACGGAGCCAAACTTCAACATCAAGACCTCGAATCAGGGGGTTACGATGACTTTCCGAATGGCGGAGGCAGCACTGGCAGGCGAATATCTCGGACAGGGGAGGACGACCGACATGCTCACGGTGAGTATTTCGTCGACGGATGCCATCGGACACAAATTCTCAACACGCGGGAAAGAGAATCGCGACGTGTACCTACAGTTGGACAAAGACCTTGCCCACTTCCTTCAAACCCTCGACGAAAAGGTCGGCCGCGGGCAGTATTTGCTCTTCCTAACCGCCGACCACGGTGCTGCACACAACTACAACTACATGATATCCAAGCGTATACCGGCCGGCGCGTGGGACTATCGGAAGAGCGTAGAAGGCCTGAACGCACATTTGCAGAGCCGTTATGGCATCCGCCCGGTGATGGGTGAAGACAATTACCAATTCTTCTTGAGCGACTCTATCATCATCGGTGCAGGACTGAAAAAGCAGGACATTATCGACGACGCAGTGGACTTTCTCCGGCAAGACCCGCAGTTTCTTTATGTCTTCGACGAGGAAAAGCTGTCGGAAACGACCATGCCCGAGTGGTTAAAGAGTCGGATGGCGAACGGATACTTCCGCGGACGGTCGGGCGAAATAGGTGTCATCACGCGTCCACAGTACTTCGGTGCGACGGATTCGCCCGACTATCGCGGCACATCCCATGGTCAGCCGTATCCCTACGATACGCATATCCCGTGGTTGATGATGGGTTGGCACGTCGGACACGGCTCGACGGATGTCGAAACACATATCACCGACATTGCGCCGACGGTGTGTGCGATGTTGAAAATACAGATGCCAGATGGCGCAGTAGGCACGGCCGTGATTCCGGGAAGGGGCAATTGACCATCCCAACCGCTGCAATGGCATGCGGAAACCACGGCTGCTGACGATAAACACCACCCAATAACAAGCAGAAACCACGGCTGTTGCCCGCTGAAACCACAGCAACCGTAGGGACGCACGGCTCGTGCGTCCTCCCGACACGGAGCTTTCGCCCAACAAACAAGGCTCCTTCGCGAACGAACAAGCATGTTCCGTTGGACGAACGAGGAAGTATTGTGCGTGTACGGGGATGTATTCGAGGACGCACGAGCCGTGCGTCCCTACAATTGGATGAAACAACGAATAACAAATGATGCCCGGCGGTACCCGAAAAAATGAAACAACGAATAACAAACAACGCCCGGCGGCATCCGGAAAATGAAACTGATGGGCAACGAAAAACGACCCACTGACAATAAAAAACTCGGGCGCGCGGGCGCGTCGGAGCCTCTTTCAAAACCATGCACATAGCAATCGCAGGAAATATAGGGAGCGGAAAGACAACGCTCACAACGATGTTGGCCAAGCAATACGGCTGGCTGCCGAAGTTTGAATCGGTAGACTACAACCCATACCTCGATGATTACTACCGGGACATACGGCGGTGGTCGTTCGCCATGGAAGTATTCTTCCTCAAAGAACGCTTCCGCGACCTGCTGGAAATCAGCCAAACGACACAAACCGTTATTCAAGACCGCTCTATCTATGAGGGAGTCTATGTCTTTACGGCCAACAATTACGCCATGGGCAACCTTGATTCGCGCGACTACGAAACCTATATGGAGCTGTTTGAAGACATGACCGACAGTGTCAGCTACCCCGATCTGATGATCTATCTGCGCTCGTCGGTGAGCCATCTCGTGGCCAACATCGAGCAGCGCGGCCGCGACTATGAGCAGCGCATGCCCCTCGACTACCTGGAAAGCATCAATTCGCGCTACGAAGACTTCATCGCCCGACAGTATAAGGGGCGCGTACTGACCATCAATGTCGACCATCTCGACTATCAACACAACCCGAAAGATTTCGGACAAGTAACCGATAAGATCGATCGCGAACTGTTCGGACTCTTCAAAGAGAAATAAATACGACAAAAAACTACACATCATGCACATCGCAATAGCAGGAAACATCGGCGCAGGCAAAACAACGCTCACCCGACTACTCGCCAAACGATACGGCTGGAAGCCACATTTCGAGCCGGTCGACGACAATCCGTACCTGGAAGACTACTACGCCGACATGCAACGGTGGTCGTTCAACCTGCAGATCTACTTCCTTAACAAACGCTTTCGCGACGTAGTGGAGATATCAAAGTCGCACGAAACCATCATACAGGACCGTACAATATTCGAAGATGCCCGTATTTTCGCACCCAATCTACACGATATGGGCATGATGTCGGAGCGTGATTTCAACAACTATACCGACCTCTTCGACCTGATGATGAGCCTCGTCCGGTTGCCCGACCTGCTCATCTACATCCGTTGCTCCATCCCCCGGCTCATCGATCATATACAACAGCGCGGCCGCGACTACGAGCAGACCATCCGAATCGACTATCTCCGCGGCCTCAACGACCGTTATGAGCAGTGGATCAAGACGTATCGGGGCAAGCTGCTCATCATCGACGGCGACAAAACCGACTTCCAGGACAATCCGCAAGACTTCGGTCGCGTTACCGACAAGATAGATCGCGAGCTTTACGGACTATGGAAGTGATGCCGGCCGCCACTCCCCGAAACGGAAAGGGAACGGGGAGCATTGAAAAAAGCAGACGTTTCGCACTGCCAACAAGCCTCACCGGCACCATCGTCAACATGATTTTCAACTTGCAGGATCCCAATTTCTATTGTCTGACAAGCGAGATAGAGTCATTAGATATCAATGATTTATTATAAACGTATATGGAACAGCATATCATTAAACTATCAGAAAGAGTAACAGAAAGCAAAGGTATCACTCCCGACGAGGCGGCTCCGATACTCGAAGAAGAGTTGGCGCACTTCCAAACCGGCGATACTGTCGTGTTAGACTTCCAGGGAATCGACATGATGACAACGGCTTTCCTGAACGTACTCATCGGAAATCTGTACAGAAAGTACACCAGTGAGCAGCTGAAAGCGATGCTATCGTTCAGAAACTGTGATAAGATGACGATGCTGAGGATTAAGAAAGTAACCGACACGGCAAAGCTTTTCTATACCGACCAACAGTCGTTCAGCAAGCGAGTAGAGGAAGTTATCAATGGAAAAGATTAGGATCAAAGACCACGAGGTAAGCCCTTCGTATGCCTATCTGTTTGATACGAACGTGTGGCTGTTCCTCTATGGCCCTATAGCCGGTACTTCTTCGGGCAAGCAAAAGGTATATTCCGAACTTCTGAACGACGTTACTTCCAGGGGAGCAACGGTGTATACGACCGCGCTCGTCCTCTCCGAATTTATCAACCGATACTTGCGGATAGCCTTTGAAAGCTGGAAACAACAACAGAAAGACGGTTCCCTGCAATTCAAAAAAGACTTCCGCCCGACACAGGAGTATCGGGATCAGCTGGCGTTGGCGTGCTTTTCTATCCGCGAAATACTGAAAGTCGCAGAGAAATATCCCGACAATTTCAATGCAACAGACGTCCCCCGGATGCTGGACAGGCTGTCGCCCGCCTGCGACTACAACGATATGTATCTCGTAACGAGTTGCGAACAGGGCGGATTCAAGATGGTTTCCGATGACAAGGACTTCGAGGAAGTCGACAGTAAAGTCGCGTTCATTACCGCCTGACAGCTTGTACCATTATCAATAGGCGTCATTTGGCACGCCGAGACCACAGCTGTCGCATGCGGAAACCACAGCAGCTGTAGGGACGCACGGCTCGTGCGTCCTCCGAATACAACCACGTACCGCCACGAACACGCCACGGTCATTCGGTAATAACTCCGTGACGGGAGGATGCACGAGCCGTGCGCCCCTACTGTCAGCTGTGGTTTTTGGCTGTAAGGGGTGATCTGCCAATGAGCGTTTGCGGTGGTTTCAGCATGCAACGGTCGCGGTTTCCGCGTGCATCGGGGCGTTGCCGAATGGCCAACAACGGCGGTTTCGGCACGCCGTGGTCGGGATTCCGGCCTGTCATTCGTCATTATCTGACTGACAATTGTACATAATCACCTGCTGTCGGCACACTCTTTGCACGCACAAACATATCCCATTCTGCCCCTACCCCACCCTCTTTACACCGGCAAACCACGCCTGACACGAAGCCATTCATAAAAAATCAAACTCTCAAACATGCCCCAACGCCATCACCCGAGCTGAAAACGAAAGCCGGAAACGCGGCCGAAAGGCAACGAAAGAACAACTTTCAATATGGAAAAAATCAAAACTTTAATCATCGGAAGTGGCCCGGCGGGCTACACCGCAGCCATCTACGCCGGCAGAGCCAGCTTGAACCCCGTTGTATACGCAGGAATCCAACCCGGAGGACAGCTTACTACGACCACAATCATTGAGAATTTCCCCGGATTCCATGAGGGAATCGATGCCAACCAACTCATGAACGAGATGCGACAACAGGCCGAACACTTCGGAGCAGACGTCCGCGACGGATCGATAGTGGCGGCTGACCTCAGCAAACGACCTTTCCACCTCCGCGACGAACGCGGAAACGAACTCGAAACGGAGAACCTTATCATCGCAACCGGGGCGAGTGCGAAGTATCTCGGACTTGCCGACGAGGAGAAATACCGCGGGCAGGGAGTCAGTGCGTGCGCTACTTGCGATGGATTCTTCTATCGTAAGCGTGTCGTTGCAGTAGTGGGCGGAGGCGATACAGCCTGCGAAGAGGCCATGTATCTGTCGTCGTTGGCCAAGAAAGTGTACATGATTGTGCGCAAACCCTACCTCCGTGCGGCCGAAATCATGCGTCGTCGCGTTACCGAACAAGCGAACATCGAAATTCTTTACAACACCAACACGCTCGGACTCTTCGGCGATAATGGTGTCGAAGGGGCACATCTGGTGCGCTTCAAAGGCGAGCCGAACGAAGAAAAGTTCGATATCGCCATCGATGGGTTCTTCCTTGCCATCGGCCACAAGCCCAATACGGAGCTGTTCAAGGGGCAGTTGGAACTCGACGACCACGGTTTCATCATCACAAAACCCAAGTCTACCCAGACGAACATTGCGGGTGTGTATGCCGCCGGCGACGTTGCCGACCCGACATACCGCCAAGGTGTGATAGCCGCAGCGACGGGTGCGATGGCCGCCATTGAGGTAAAGGCCGCCAATTAAGTCGCGCCGGAAGCCGAGACACGCGGCCGTGGACAGTTCAAAACAGCCCCGACGCACCCTGAAACCACTGCTGTTGGAGTTGGGCCAATACCCCATCGTATACGGAAACCACTGCTGTTACATGCGGAAACCACAGCAAACTGTAGGGACGCACGGCTCGTGCGTCCTCGAATACAACCGCGTGCTGCCACGATTCCGACACTATCACGCAATGATTCCTTGCTTGCGGAGGACGCACGAGCC
>CAUVFB010000059.1:0-8579 GCA_963551095.1 uncultured Prevotella sp.
AATTTCGACTTTAGCTCATTAAAGTTTTTATCATTTAATTCATCAGTAAATGAAACAACAACACCAAACACCTCTTTTGAGCGTAAGGTTCCGCATACAAGCATAAAACAATCATGTCCAGCATAGCGTCCCACATATAAATGACCATACATGGCATCGGCTTTTTGTTCTATGCCATCATTGGCATCTTTAAACCCGATTTTTTCTAATTCTGAACCAAAATCATCCATACTACCTAAAATAGGTATATCTAAAAATGTTTCATGTTCTTGTGGTATGTCAACTTTTGAAGGCTGAGGAAGACAGGAAGTAAACGTTACAACCAATACAACAAAGCATGATAATAAAGTTTTTCTCATCATTTTTAATAATTATAAGGGTTTAAATTTGAAATAATAATGTGTCATCATTATATTTAATTATCATTTTGAATAGCTTCTTCGGTGAGAATGCCATCTTTCAATTGCGCAACTTTGTCCGCAAGTTGCTTGATAGAGTCTTTAAAATCCATATTTTATAATTTTAGGTTCTTTGCAAAGATAGTAAATTTATTTAAAGTAACGTAATAAAATATACGTGGAGTAATAAAAAAGCCTCCGATGCTTCACGCACCAGGGGCTTTGAGTTCTTTTAATTTTCAGTAAACTAATGTTGCATGATGCACATTATTATCTTACCAGGGAGACACCAGAAAGTTGTTTACCAATATTCCGGATACCTTCTTGTATTTGTTCTATACGTTTTTTACCGGGTTGCTTCTGTCCTGCTATATATTGACGCATCAGGGAGGCATTAATGCCTATTTGCTTTGCCACGAGCGTTGCATTCATTGGGAACTTGTCGAAGAAAGCCCATAAGTAGTACTTAAAAGTCATCTCAAGTTCAGGAATGTCATAGCCATCTTCGATATTTTCCTGTCTTGCTATAAGGAGATTTCATTTCTGATTATGTTTTTAGTTAATATTGCTGCAAAGATACAAAAATATAATAAGAGTTTGATAGATGGAAACGTAAAAAGCCCCTCGTATTGCGAGAGGCTAAAATGCGCCCGTAGGCGACGGGCGGCTTTTGTCTTGAATGGTCAACAGATAACCACGCCTAAATTCTTTCTGCAGCTCGGCGGATGCGGTCACTCAGATCGAAAAGTGAGCCACGGAGATGCTCTATCTCTTCTTCATTGAAACCACCTGCGCCACCGTTGCCGTCGATACCGTTTAATTTGTGGTAGAACCACGATGATGACTTGTGGAAGTATTTATTGGCAAAGTCCATCCACGACACGGACAAGTTGATGTCTGCCAAACGCTGCTTCATATCGCTGACTACTACCGGCTTTCTAATAACTGTTTCCATTGTTGTATTCCTTTCTTTTATTGAAGCCCCTCCCCTTTTAGGGAGAGGCGGTGTTTTGTTGTTAATAGGGTTGGCGAAGCATTGAGTAGAACTTCTCGATGATGATTTCCAGTAATCTGGGATAACCGTTTGGATAGGAACGGTTGTAGTTTCTCATCTGCTCAATCAGGTCTCTTTCCTCGGGGGTAACCCTCATTGTTTCTGTTTTCATATTCTGTTGTTTTTATTAAGACAATACAAAGATACTACAAATATTTGTAGTACGCAAATATTTACTATAAAAAACCGTAGTAAGGTTTATTTTTTAACATTTAAAAAGCCGTAACAGCTTGGAAACTGCTACGGCTACAAAGAACGAGCATCGTGTTTTATTATTCAACGGTCACGAAACCTCTGTTAATTAGGTCGGCAAGGAAAGCCTCGGGACTGTAGGTGGAAACAAGGTAGCCCTCGAGCTCCTGCAAGCGGTGAGCGAAGCGTTGCATATATTCCGTATCTGTGCCCTCGCTGTCGAAACGGCTGCCTGCATGGAGCTGGCGGAGGAACTCCTCGGGGCTGTATGCTACAATTCTGTGGTTGTCTCCTTTAATGCGGTAGGTTTTGAATTTTGGTGAATCTACTCGGTGATGTTCGGGAACTAAATTATGAGGGAGCTGGCTTTGTAGCTTTGCTTCGGTAATAATAGCACCAACGAGTTCTTTTGGAGAGATGGTCGGTTTTTGCTGACCATCTCTTGTTTTTATCTTTATTCTTCTCATACTGCTAATTTTTTTGTTCTTATCTTTAGGTAAAGTTTTTCGCTTTCGGTGAGGAAAGGGATGTTCTGAAGGGTTGTTCCTTCTTGTACCTGTCCCTGCTTTGCAAAGGTAATCATTTTTGCGAGAAAATGAATCCAGGCAGACATTTTTGTGAAGTTTGTTGAACCTCCGTGCTGGCGGAACTCCACCGTGCGGTGGCGTGCGTATGCTTCGAGGTTTATCTTGTGGTAGCGGTTGTGGTAGAAAGCTGCTCTAAGATCGCTGATATTAGAAGCTCGGTTGATGGTTGCCTCTGTAATGGTGGTAAGCCCCTTGCAGAAGCGGTTGTTGCGTCTGCTTAAAGGCATAAAGTGGTCGATTATCTTCTCAAGGCGTTTGTAAGTAATAATAAGGTTCTTCCAAGTCTGAAGGTCGAACTCTGCAGCGTCCATGTGAACGTGAAGTCCGCAAGAGTCGTTAACCTTAGCGTTGCAGAGGTCGAGCACCCAGCAGACCTTTTCAAGTTCCTCAAGCCCCTGCTCTCCGTGGAGGATTGGGCTAACGAGTTCGAAGGTGTTGTTTCCTGAAAGGCTGCTGTCGGTAACCAGCTTCCAATGGTCGGTGTGGTCAGTGTGGTTGTAACCTTCAACCTCTACCCTGATGCCTGCTGCGGTAAGTTCTCTTGCGAGGCGTTCACGTGTGCAGTTGTAAGCTTCAATCTCAACACCGAAGTTGCGGTTGAAGGTGTAGTCGAGTTGTGGAAGAACTGTTGCTGCTGCCTGTGCTGCGCTCTGTGTGATTTCCTGCATCATTCGCTTGTAGACGTTCTGCACGAATCCGTAATTACCACCTGCTACAAGGTCAGCTACCTGTCTGCGTGTAAGTCCAAGGGTGAGGAGCTTCTGAATTTTAGAAGTCTTTGTTCCGTTCTCGTTAAGAATGTTCTGAATTTGCTCGTTCATAATCTTTGTTTTTTGAATGTTCTTTGTTTCTAATTGTACTGCTAAGGTAACACTATAATAAGGAACGTGCAAGTACTATCGCACTTATAATCAGTGCTTTAGAAGTAATTATCTAAAGCTAAAAAAACGATACAAAAAGGGGCTAATGCATCACTGCGTTAGCCCGTCATCCTAAACAATCTTATAAACCTAATAACTAAAAATCTATGAAAACATTTATTTAACTAACCTGTAATATCTTGCGTAGGTGAGCCTTGTGTGAGGATTTCGGCTGATGATATCCATGCGCACCTGTTTGCAGCCGAAGCGGAAGAAGAGGAATCGTTTTGGGACTCGGTGGACAATGATGTCGAGCGTGTCGACAACTGTTATCGAACCATGAAACATGGAGTCTGTTATTGTTCCTGACAAAGACACCCACGAATCATTCCAAGATAGCTGCTTTGATGGGGAAAGGGTTGGCAGAGATTCAGCAATGGTGTCTCTGACGGTGTCGTGAACCGCCGTACGGAATACCCGTGTATTAAAATCTACGCGTGTTGCTGTTGATGCTGTAGCTGCTTCAGAGATACGAGAAGTCTTGATTCCTGCTGACTTAGCTACTTGCAGCAGCGTGTCTCCACTCTGACGGAACTCTGATGAGCGGAGCGTCAGTGCCGGGACGGAAGCCTGACTAAGGCCTGTGTTCGTCTGTTTGATATCTACCTTTCCGTTATGAAGGAGAAGGCTCTGGTTCTCCTTCAGCCGGTCACGGTCGGCTTTCATGTCGCTGTATGCAAGGAAGGCAACCAGCGCAAGGCCGGCGAAGACCACCATGAGGACGGCGGTGATGACCTGCAGTCTGCGTCTTATCTGTGTGAACATAGGCTACTGACAAATTGAACGTACTGTCTTGATCATCTGCAGCATCTGCTGCTGATAGACTGGTGAGGTGGCATACTTGCTGCCCTTGTTGTCGCAGATGCGGCGGGCGAACTCCTCGGCATCGTGGCGGTAGGGCCAGGCATCGGCATAACCGGGCTTGCGGAGCAGGCGGGTATGTTCCTGAAGGCACTCCTCAAGGGAATCGAAGTCCTTGAATAGTCGGTAAACGGTGTAATACCATCTGTTGCCGGTCCTGCACTTGGCGATGGACACGACCTTCTCAGGTGCAACGAATGTGCGGTTAGGCGTGTTGAAGTACTCGTGGGTGAGGATAAGGACGGTATGCCCTTTCCAGTTGCTGCCACAAGTGATACCGAAGAGGTTGAACTTTCCTATGCGCGACTTTCCCCATCCGCTTTCGAGGATGGCTTGTGCGGTGACGAACTCGGGAGCGATGTCGGTAGCGCATAGAGCTGCTGCATAGACGGTGCGTGCGAAGGCACACTGCGAAGAGGTAGGCATGGGTCAGGAGTCTTTCTTGATGTATTCGCCTTTATCATTAAAATCTTTCAGACGGCGGACGAACGAGGTAGGGAATATGGGATATATGGCCTGAATGTTCTCGACGCAGGAGAAGCCTTCGCGCACCATCATGAAGACGCAGAGATAGGTGCCTATCCACTGTGTGGGGCCGATAATACTACCCTGCACAGTGTAGTTGGTGAGAACGTTGGAGAGGATGAGCAGGACGATGTAGACGGCTATCTTCTTTCCGAACTTGGAGAAGAACGACTCGCTGGAAGCATCCTTGTGGAGCAGATGCTTGATGACGCCGAGAACGGTGTCAAGAATAACAGCGACGGCGATCCACTTGGCGAACTCCCAATCCTGATAGAGGTAGCGGGAGCAGTCGGCCACAATGGAGAGTGGCAGGGAAACGAGAGATATCATGGGTAACTTTTTCATTATTGCCGGATTTTTATTGATGTTGCAAATTTATGCCATCAGAGCTGACGGGCAAAGGACCGCATAAGACGGTGAGTATCGAGCGTGTCGGGGGCGCTGCAGGAGAGCATGAGTGTCCATCCGGCCGCGTGGAGCTCGGTAGCTACGAAAGGTACTATTTCGGCCTTGTCGAGTTCGCCACGTGCGAACCAGGGTATGTTGCCTGCATCGGCATCGGCGAGCATCCAGGCATGGACACGGGAGAGGAGGCGCAGCGTCTGGTCGGAGGCGAGCATGTATTCGGCGGCATCGGCACGGTTCGGCATTTTGCATGCGACGGTGACGGCGATGCGCTGCAAGATGCGGAAGGAGCCCGGCTGACTGCCGAGCATGTCAAGTTCGCCGTAATCGACGAAGAGGAAGGAGCCTACGAGTTTGTCGATGCGTTGCTTAAGTTCGTCGAACGATTGGCCGTAGACGTAATTCTGGATTTCGGGGACGCGTGATACTTCGGGGAGGTTTTTGAGTGACTTCACAAGATCATTGTAGTCGGGGAACTCGCTCGAGCCATTGGTGAACATGGCGAGAACGCCGTCCTTGGACGGGTACTGGGCGAAATATAGAAATTGGTCTTTTATCATATTCTACTTGTTTTCTTCTAAATATGAAATGAACTTATCTACTTCATTGCGTAATAGTTTCATTTTATCGATAAAGTCGACAATATCATCATCTTCTGTCTTATGCAGCCGAATAGACCAACTGCAATCAGATATTTGTAAGAATGTATTTCTGATGACCTCGCCATGCCATGTCGTATTTCCATCAAAACATACAAGATTTCCCGTAGATGGAGAATCTTCCCTGTTTAACCAAATTCTTCTCTGATACATGGTTACAGTATTTTATCAATTATATTAATGGGCAGTCCGACTTCGTTGCTGATTTTCAGCTTGTCCCATCCGAAGCCTTTCATGTCACGAACGGCATCAATGGTCTTTTTGCGCAGCACCTTGAGATAGGTGATCACGTTCATCCGCTCTATCTGCCGGGCATCGCCGAGTCCTTCCTTTGAGAGGTCATAGAGTGCATCGGAGGCGTCGGTGGTGATGGGATGGGCAGGCTTCGGCGTGAACTTTGAGAGCAGCGAGAACGAGGTACGGCTGAAGAGGTAGTTGTTGAAGGCCTGGAAGTTGAACGAGACGGCTGTGAGCACCTCCGGAGAGAGTTCTGCAAACTTGCGGGCGAGGGCATGGGCGTGTTCAGAGTTGTAGGGCCTTTGGGGATAATAGAGGATGGCGGCCATGAGGGGCAGTGAGTTTTCGCCTTTGTCGATAAGTTCCCGGGCCTCGATATATTGAAGTACCGTGAGCGAACAGGTGAGCACGCCGAAACTTGTCGCAATTGTATAGCCTTTGTAGTTGCGGTTGTCAATACGGAGGGCAGGAATGAGCTGGGTACAGAAGCAGAGGTCGACGACGTAGCTGTATTCGAGCCGACGTAGAACGCGGGCTATGGGGTGATGGAGACGATAGGGATCGATGCGACGGCAGAGGTCGCGTGTTTCACAGTCAAGACCATCGAGGACCTCGTTGTTGTCGGGATAGTTGATTTGGAAGAGGAATATGAGCTGTTCGGAGATAGCGACGAGGTTTGCTATCTGTTCCTCGGTACGGAACCGTCGGCGGTCCCAGTGCATGATGTCGCAGAGGTAGTTGATACGCACTTCTCCAGCGGAGAGTTCGCCAGCAGCCATACGCAGCAGATCGCGGACGAGGCGGATGTACTGTTCCTGTGTCATTGCGTCCCAGCGGTTGGGGATGCGATAGACTTCACCTTTATATATAAGTTCGATATCTTTGTTCATGGCAGGAGGATGATTTTATCGTCGGGGCTGTTATAGGCAGAGGGAGAGCAGAAGTCGGAAGCAGGCTCGGTGGCGAGAAGCGTGTCGGTATTGGCGAGAAGTTCGTCAGCCTCGCGGTCGAGACGGTCGGCAAGGGAGAGTGCAGCATCGTGCTCGTCCTTGCCGGAACGACTGGCGTGACTGTCGTCGAAGAGGTTACGGATAGTGGGCGGGAACTCGAGGATGTCGAACCGACGCAGCGCCTTGACCAGTGTTTTCTTGGCCAGGGCGAGCAGGAGCAGAGGCCGGATGCGTCGGCGGTTGTCATCGGTAAGTTTCGAGAAGTATGCAGAGAGCAGCTCGTCAAGCGTCTCGCGCTGCAGAGGGACGGTGCGGAAGAAGAAGAGGTAGGAGCCGTCGATGGGATAGATCATGTCAAAATCGGCCACAGTTCTGATCTCGCAGTCGTTCAGGATGGAGAAGTAACGACTCTTTCGCCATAGGGTGGAAGCCTTTGTCGTAGGATTGGTTTCCATCAGCAGCTGTACGATGGTATCGAGCGCGTTGCAATAGTTCTCTGTATAGGAGCGTCGCATGGCCTCGAGTTCGTACTTGTAGACGTTCACGTCGTTCTTGCGGCGGTTGATGCTGTCAAAGATAAGCTGTGTGGCCATGGTCATGTTGGCCATGGCGAAACGTAAGGCTTCTATGAGGGACGAGTCCTCGTTTTCATTCATGATGGCATGCAGCACGGACGGACCGATGGTAGCCTCGACGCGTTTGCGGGCGGTAAGCCCCGAGGACTGGAGGTCGTCGAGGTTCATGTTAGTCTCCACACCAGGCGCATAGCGGCTGAAGGTGGAAAAATCACCGAATATTTCCTTGAGTATGTTCATGACTGTTGCCGGTTAAGTCGGTCATTGGGTGATATGTCTTCCTGTCGTTGTGGCACCTCACGGTAGAAGCCGATGCGGTAGCCCTCTTTATAAAGCTTCGGGAAGTTTACTTTCAGAGCGAGATTCAGCGGCTCGGCGCAGATCTCGTCCTCGGGCGTGAGCGACATGATATATATAAGGTAGTTGTAGTAGGCATCTGAGCCCGACTTGCTAATCACGCCGTCCTTGCTGACGGCAGTGATGGAAGCGTCCAGGCCCACACTCGACAGCAGGGCTTCCTCTGTGCGTTTATCATAGGCAATAAGGGCTTCGATGTATTCTTTGTATTTCAAGTCGATGGTTTCGATGCGCCACTGCTGTTCGTTGCCAGAAGAGTCCATGAACGAGATAGATGAATATGCCTTGCCCTGATTGTCAGCACCGCTGAGATAGTCGCCTATCTTGCGCAGTTCCTGCCGCATGTACTCCACGAGCAGCGATTCACGGTATTCGGTACCAATCTCGATACCGTTGTACTTTATCAGGCTCTTGTTCTTAGACTTGAGCAGCTTATTCTCCTCGCAGAGCTTGATGAGCTGCGTGCGTTTGCTCGTTACCCATGCGTTGGGGATAATGATATGGATCTTTGCAGCGAGCGAGTTGCGCAGGAAAGAGTTGATGTATGTGGCCGTGCGGTTGCTGCCCTGGATGTAGGGGCGTGCGCCCTGGTGCGTCTCGTTCACACCGTAGAACTCATCTACGGATTTCTCTCTATGGTGCGATACAGCCGCATAGAGGTAGTTGTCTACCTCAGACAGGGCGAACTTCGGGTACATCTTGTAATTGCCCAGTCCGTAGGTCCATCTGCCAACAGCTATGTGATGGAAGTCGTTGTAGCAGATCTGTTCGTAGGCAACGTCCTGGCGAGTGGTAGCCAAGCGGCACGGGCTACCTGAACTATGATTTTTACCAAAGTGTAGGTACCATCACCCGTGCG
>CAUVFB010000060.1:0-8530 GCA_963551095.1 uncultured Prevotella sp.
CATAAAGCGCTTTATGACGAGTTGTAAACGTCTTTATAATCCGTTATAACAACCTTTATGAATGTGTGTTGATTCTATCAGCTTCGTCCGGTTACTGGTATGAACCTATTGCCACTTGCAGGATGCTCGTCTTTTAGCCGGGCTTTTATTACCTTTGCAAGACAACTGAAGATATATGGGCATGGGCGCGGGCATAAGGCTGACACAATGCCGCGGAACGGCCTTGACTGATAACGGAAAATCGAGCTGACTATGGAAGTGAAAGACGTATTCGAACTGCGGAAGCAGGGACGCACAGAGGAAGCCTACGAGGCCATCCGGAAGATGTATGCCGTACATAAGGGACACTATACGACGATAGCTATGTTCTGGATTGCGGTCGACATCATGAAGCTGCGCTACCGGCAGCGGAGACTGGAGGAGGCGTACAAGGTGTTCCTCAGCCTGATGCGCCTCTATCCGACGATGGACGACGGCGACAGGAAGGGGCAGTCGGCCATGATGCGCGCGGCGCTGCTCGTCTTCGACCACAACCCGTCGTTCTCCATGCTCGGGTTTATCGAGGAGTGGGGAATCGCGCGTTTGACCGATGACGACTGGACGGTGGGGCTGGTCAACGGACATCCGGTACCGTCCACGGGAATGCGCATTGTCGGCAAGGTGTTCAAGGAGGTCGAGGCCCGTCCTACCGTGGAGATGGCTCTGCGGGCTGCCCCGATATTGGCAGAGTCGCTCAAGCACAGTCCTTATAACATGAACAACCAACGCTACAAGGCCATGATCTATAAAATCATGGGCAAGCGCGACAAGGCAGCCAACATCTACCGGCATCTGATCCGGCAGCACAGACAGCCGTATCTTTTCCACGAACTGTCGGCACTCGTCGACGACCGCGACACGAAGATAGCCCTCTTGTGCCGTGCCATCAGCCTGCAGCGCGAAGAGAAGTACCGCCAGCGGATGAGGCTCACCCTGGCAAGTCTGCTCTTCGGAGTCGACAAGGCACGTGCCCGCTACGAGCTGGACAAATGTATTGCGGCGCGGCGACAGGCCGGCTACTCCATCACGTGGGAGATGCAGAACCTTGCGGCGAGCCTTGCCGAGGTGCAGCCTGTGAGCGATGCCGACCAACGGAGCTTCTACCGCGTGCAGGAAGCTCAACTGGGGAAGCTGTAAAGGGCCCCACCGCCGCCTTGACAATCGGGGGCAGAGCGAGAGAAGCATGGGAGAACCATATTTTATTCTCCTCGTTTGTGTATATACATGGAATATATTAAATTTGCAGCCGCGATGACTTCTGCCTCTGCCCAAGGCTGCGGCAAGTGCATCGGGCGGGAAGCATCCGCCGAAGAGCCTGAATCGCAAACATAACATTCATCATTAAATATCTTGATACTATGCAAGAATCTGACAAGAAAGAGAAAAGAGAAACCGGCGCATGGAGCAGAATCCGCGCAGCCATCCCGTCGGGAGTCATCTGCCTGCTGACAGTAGGGCTGCTGTTCGGCTATATCGGCTACAGGATGGGGACGGCGCAGATGCTGAACACCATCATGCACACCGCCCACGACCTGCTGCTCAACACGGTGTTTTACCTGATGGGAATCTGCGTCATCACGGGTGCCATCGGCAAGCTGTTCGTAGAGTTCGGGGTCGTGGATCTGCTGGAGAAGATACTCCGCCCGCTGATGAAGCCGCTCTTCAACCTGCCCGGTGTGGCATCGCTCGGAGCCGTGATGACCTTTCTTTCCGACAACCCCGCCATCATTTCGCTCTCGCAGGACAAGCGTTTCAGCAGCTACTTCAAGAAGTTCCAGTTCATCTCGCTGACCAATTTCGGCACTGCTTTCGGCATGGGACTCATCGTCATTGTCTTTATGATGGGGCAGGGATTCTTTGCCGAACCGCTTATAGGTCTGTTGGGTGCTTTCTGCGGCTGTATGGTTTCCACCCGCTGTATGCAGCACTTCGTCGTAAAAGCTTATCCGCAGTATGCCGTCGAGAACGCCTGTGAGGCCGACCCGTCCGAATGGGAGGCACACACGGGACACAAGGAAGAGAAATCGGTCTTCCTCCGCACGCTCAACTCGCTTCTCGATGGTGGAAAGACGGGAGTTGATGTGGGCGTGGCCATCATCCCCGGTGTGCTGATCATCTCTACCCTGGTGATGATTCTCACTTTCGGCGCAGGTGCTCACGGACAGTATACAGGCGCGGCTTATGAGGGCATTGAACTGCTTCCCGACTTGGCCAATAAGGCCAGCTGGTTCTTCCATGTTGTCTTCGGATTCACCGACCCACATCAGATAGCTTTCCCCATCACTGCGCTCGGTGCCGTTGGTGCGGCATTGGGTCTCGTCCCCAACTTCCTCCGTCAGGGCTGGATTGACGGCAACGCCATTGCCGTGTTCACTGCCATCGGAATGTGCTGGAGCGGATACCTCAGTACACACACTGCCATGCTCGACTCACTCGGCTACCGCGAGCTTACCTCGAAGGCCATCATCTCTCACACCATCGGCGGCATCGTGGCTGCACTGATGGCACATTGGGTCTACTTTCTGTACACACTCATCGTGTGATTCGCGGAGAGAAGAGGGTTTCTCTGAACGACAAAGGTCTGTCGGGACGCAATGCCCGGCAGACCTTTGTCGTTGTATCAAGAGAGAGAGCTTGGATTACTTCTTCAGCTTCAGGTCGTAGTTCATTCCCTTAGCCGTTGCAGGCTCGGTGAAGTCGTCGCTTACCATGCGGAGGGTAGAGTCGTTGAGGACGAGGAAAGTCAGCGTGTTGTCCTTGCCGAGTGCGAACTGATAGTAAGTGTTGTTCTTACCGTTGGGATCTTTCTTGACAACGTTGTACTTACCGGTATAGTTGTATACGGTATCGGATTCCGTATCCGACTTCATGTAAGCCTCAGCGATGCTGAACCCGTTGGTCGAGTCGTTGGCAAGTGCGATACGATACTTGATACCGGCAACATCTGCAGCCGGGGTCATGCCTTCGTATACGGCCGAGTCGGTTGCAGTGGTGTCCGCGTTGGCGGTGTCCTTGCTGTCATTGTTTGTGGCAGTCTTGCCATTGTTGCAGGCTACCATAGCTGCACAGGCAGCTACCATTAGAAAAATCTTCTTCATATTCGTAATGTGTAAAAACTATGCTATTCTAACTCTGCCATGAATGTTTTATTGCATGGCATGGCTGCTTTTTTGTTTATTTTATCTTTATCGACATCGCCTTCAGTTCCTGCCAGCCCGCCTTGTCGGTAACGCGTATCATAAAGTGATAGTCGCCCGGATCGACATCTGCGGGGATGGGAATGTCCACGCGCCCCTTGTAGGTAGTATTTCCGGCGGGGATGGGGTACTTCTCATTGAAAATCCATACTTTCTTCGTGGCTGTCTTCTCGGGGTCGAGCGGACATTCAGTAGCGGAAGTGCCGTGGGTGTGATGGTCGAAGTTGTTGTGTATTTCGATATTGTAGTTGCCCAATTCCATGTTGTCTGTGAAGAGATACTGGAAAGGGATGACTTCGCCACGACTGTACACCTGACAGTCTACGGGGTTGGGCGTGATGCCAGCCTCTGAGATGGCGGGCTTCTGCGTATCCTTTACTGTGTCGTCCTTGCTGCATGCCGTGAGGGCAATGAGGAGTGCAAGGGCTGACAGACTTGTGATGATTTTGTTCATAATGGATAATGATGAAATGTGGAAGAAGGGCAATCCGGGAAAGGGCAGACCTTTTGAGAGTGTTTAACACCCTTGGGGAAGAGTGTTTAACACCCTTGAGGGAGAGTGTTTAACACCCTTGGGGAAGAGTGTTTAACACCCTTAGGGGAGAGTGTTTAACACCCTTGAGGGAGAGTGTTTAACACCCTTGTCAGCATTCTCTCCTATAAGGATGGTTGTACACTTTCCTTAGGGAGTGGCTCCGTCGCAGTACTTACCTGAGCTTTCTGTCTCTTTGGGAGCAATCCATTGTCTTCCCTTGCGACAAAAGGGACTTGCTGGAGGAACCATTGACCGTCTACCTAATAAACCCTTCCCGGATTCCCGTCGGTTCCGTCTGACTACTTGATGGTGAAGCCTTCGATTTCCTCCTCGACTTCCTTGCCGTCAACATCCTTTACAGTGAAGTGGATGTGATACTTGCCGGGCTTGCAGGCTGTAGGGATGGTGATTTCCTTGTCAAAAGCAATCTTTCCCGACTTGCCCTTGTAGCCTTCTTCGGCCTTTACGGGATACTCGTCGCCGCCGTGGAACTCGATTTCAATTTCAGCGATGGCAGCAGGCGACTCGATGTCGGCCGTAAAGCGGAGCTTGCCACCCGCAACACCTTCCATCGACGAAGCCTTGAGATGGCTGACCTTCAGAGCTGTTACCGTTTCCTCGATGAGCGTAACGTCGGCCTCGAGAGTCTTGGTTGTTCCGCCCTCATTGCTGACAGCGATGACACAGTGGTAAATACCGGGCTTGAGGTCGGCGGCGAGCTTGAGGTGCTCGTGGAACTTGGTGTTCAGCACTCCGACGTACTTGCTGTCGGTGTAGGTCTGGGTAGCGACCGTCTTTCCGGCCTTGTCTTTCAGTGTGGCACTGATGGACTTAATCTTCGATGCGGAAACAATCTCACATTCGAGATGGATGTCCTTGCCGATGGTGGCGGTCTTCTTGTTGTGATGTCCAAACTCGGCGTTCTTGAACTCAATCTTGCTTTCCGCCGGGTCGTCGTCCTTGCTGCAAGATGTCATGGACAGAGTGAACACACTCAAGAGTGCGATGGCACTCAAAAAAAGATTCTTTTTCATGTTGATAAAATAAATAGTTTGTGGGACTTTCGTCCCGGTTAAACGATATGTTGTAATTCTCGCTTTCAGAAGTCGTAGCCAACCATCAGGGCAACGTTGCGTCCTGGTTCGGGCACGTCGATGAGTCGATAGAAACTCGTGTGGTCGTAATACTTGCGGTTGAGAAGGTTCTCGGCGTTGAGGCTGACGCGCAGTGTCCGCTCGCCAAGCGTGAAGTTCTTGCCGGCCGAAAGGTTGAGGGTGTAGTGGCCTGCGGTCGGTTTCTCAGGCGGGACGATGTTGTTCTGCCTGCCTGTTACGCGGAAACTCAAGGCAACGAAGCCTTCGTTCCCAGGTTGGCGGCAGAAAGTGTAGCGGAGCGTACCATCAGCCGACCATGGGGTAGAGAAAGGCAGCGTGAAGCCTTCTTTCTCGCCCGACAGCTGCTCGGCATAGAGGTATTCGCCCTTGCCTTCCAGGGCGAGGAAAGGCATCAACTGCCAGTTCGCCTGTAGCTCGAAGCCGTAGCGGATGACGCGGCTCTGGGTGTAGTAATACCATTGAAGTCCCTCGTAGTAATCGGGTGTCGGGTTTAAGTAGATGTAGTTGGGGAAGTAGTTCAGATAGGGTGAGAACTTTATGCCGACCTTTTCGTTGCTCCAATTGAAGCCTGCGTCTACCTGATACGATTCCTCGGGGTCGAGATGAGGATTGCCTTTTTCGTATCGGAAGATATGATAGTTGACACCGTCCGTACCCAGTTCCTTGGGAATGGGCACGCGGAAACTCTTGCCGACGTTGGCCTTGAACAGCCAGTTGCCCGATGTGAAGTTGAGCCCCGCCGACCATGTGATGCTGTTGAACGAGCGGTGAATGTCCGAGGAGCGTTCCTTGTAGATGGAGTCGGTCGTGCTGACGGGTGTCTTGAACCAATCGTGGTAGCTGTGGATGCTTGTTTGCACGTGGTCGTAACGCATGCCGGCATTGAGAATGAGATGCTTGCTGACCGTGAAGCGGTCGAAGGCGTAGGTTCCCAGGCTCATGGTTTCGAAGTCGGGAATGATGAATCCCCATCCGCTGCGACGGTTGTGTTGGTACTCTGCATTGACTCCCGCATTCAGTAGATGCTGTTCGCCGAGTCCGAGCTTCATGTCTATGTTTCCGCTGTAGGTGCTCTTGTTGAAGCGACGCTCCAGCGGGTCGGAGGGTGTGGGCATATAGCCGTGCGAGACGGGTTCGGAAAGTTCCTTCCGGTAGTTGTTTTGGTAGGCAAGGTCGGCTTCTATGGAGATATTATCGTGGCTGTAGACGCTGTGGCTCATTGCTTTCAGATGGTTGACGCTTTGGTAAGGCAGGTCAATATCGCGACGAGAGCGGTCGTAGTCAATCTTTGAAAGCCTCACTTCCAGTCCGTGCGCATTGGCAAAGAAGCCACTCTTGCTGTAGGCATCCGACAGTTTCAGTTCGGTATGGAATCCACGGTTCTTGTAGCCGAGCGTCAGACTACCATCGCGCTCGGTGCCTGCGGTGTTGCGCAGACGCCGGTCTTTCAGCCGGATATTGTAGGAGTAATACTGGATGCTGTCTGTCGGCACTTTGAAGTCGGCGTAGTCGATAGCGGTCAGGTTACCTTTCCAGTAGAAATGTTGGTTCGTGCCTTCGAGTTTTGCCGAGAGTCCGAGCGACTCGTTATTACTTCGGGTAAAGATGGAGACGCTTCCTTGTAACGGACGGGTCGGGATATAGTTGCTGTACAGGTTGATGACACCGCCGATGGCATCCGAACCATAAAGCAGGGCAGCCGGTCCTTTGATAATCTCGACATGGTCGATGGCAAACTGGTCGACTTCTAAACCGTGGTCGTCGCCCCACTGCTGTCCCTCGTGCTTAATGCGGTCTTCGGTAACGACCATGCGGTTGAACCCTAATCCACGGATGGTAGGTTTCGACTGTCCCGAACCGATGCTCATGGCTTTCACTCCAGGCACTCCGCTCAGTGTTTGCATCAGACTGCCGGAAAAATTAGTTTGCAGGAAAGCCTTTCCGATGCTGATGTTGTTGACCGACGTGCGCATCTGAAAGTCGTGTTTCTGATTCCCGATAACGGTAACGTTCTGCATTACGATCGTACTGTCGGTAGGTGCTGCGCTTACCGGAATGGATGGTACATACAAGGCAGCAGAAAGCGAGATCGCCGCCAAGATAGCTTTGCTCATTCTGTAAAAACTTAAAGTAGACGATAATAAAGATGAGGGATTGTCTCAAGTCTTCCAATGGTTGGAAGACTGGGATACAATCACTTCAGGTGTAGACACTCATAGCTACTTGTTTGCGGAGTCTTTCCCCCAAGGCGTGGCATCTCCAAAGAATCGAAATGCTGACGGATACAACTATCTTACAGGAAAGTCTGCAATAGTGGCGTACAGAGCCTGTCTACATGCCGGCCGGTATTCCAAAAAAGTCGGAATCAAGCCATAAAGAGGGTTGGAGGTGCCCGTAAGCCGATGATATTTCCCTGTTTGTGGAAAGCGGCTCCCACAAATATAGGAAAGGCAATGCCTATGCCGACGGGAAAGAGTGTCTCTATCAGGACAACACCGGGCTTTACAAAACTAAAGAAAGTAAAGCTACAGATAGGACATTTGTCCGGATGATGCCCTTGGGTATGATGTCCCGACAAGACCGTAACCGACAAATCGACGGACGAATAGTCCTCCTGACAAACATGCACAGTGCGCACTACCATTGGCAACATGAAGATGGCCAACAGCAACCAAGCTATGAAAGCGCGTTTAGTGCTATGTTTGTATGAGTTCATTTTAGGTTCGTGTCTGTCTGTTACGGCGCAAAGATAAGCAGTTTCTGCGACTGTGCAAAGTTATCGGCTGGGATTACCCTGATGTTTAACATAAATTTGTTGGGCTGCGTGGGATGAAAAACGATTGGGAAGAGTATGAAAAACATTCGGGGAACGTGGTTGACAAGAGAAAACTGCCACAGGAAAAGAATGCACAAGTTCCTGCAAAACTATCGGGAGGAGGACATAATGGAAGCCATCCTACAGAGGTTGCGCTCGCATTCGACTACTTTCCTGTCCACCATTTCCTGACCTTCTCCTGCCATGTAGGCTTCCAGCTGTGAGCACAGTAATGAATGGCGTAGGATGCGGGCGTTGCCTCATGTTTGTTCCCAGCGAAAATTTCTGAACGGAATACCATCATATTGTCTGTCAGAAGCTGGTCTTTATCAAGATACTTAAAGCCATACTTCTCCATTACGCGGGCATAGACGAACGGAGATATGATGCCTGTCCCGTCGGAACCCTCGGGAAGGATAAACCTGCGCTCCCGGTAGTCGTTGAGGACATCTTTGACAAAGGCGCATCCAGGTTCGGATCCCATCACGGCAGCCTGTATCTGTATGCCCGACACGAATCCGTCTTTGATGCGGTTACCCTCGGGATCTATCATATCCTGTGCGCCTGTCATTTCAACCTGTGAAGGATGATACTCCAGCGAGGTGAAGAAATGGTATGACAGGAAGTTATCGAATGATTTCAGCACCTTCACGTCAGAGTCAAGATAGATGCCTCCCTCGGTGTAGAGGGCATACATACGGATATAGTCAGCAGCAAAAGCCCACTTACGCTGTTCGTAGGCTTCGCGGACATAGGATGGTGCACTGTCAATATCGAAGTTTTCGGTGTTCCATAACTTAATCTTGTAGTCGGGCAGCACCTTCTTCCA
>CAUVFB010000061.1:0-8469 GCA_963551095.1 uncultured Prevotella sp.
TTCCAGTATCACAGCAGTGAGACTGAAATATCACAGCAGCTTTGTATACATTATTTTATTATGAGTGATTTTGTTATTTCTAAGCACCACCATGCCAATCAATATAAGCACCATTGCTGTGCTTATACATAGTGTAACGACCTGCAGACTATGACGGCTACGGGTCTTATTCCGTTTCTTTACCATTTATTAAAAACGTATAATACAATGTTTTCGGGCACAAAGGTACGGTAAAAGCAAGGGAAAACAAAAGAATTTATAGTTTATTTTGGGGTTCAGAATTTACTGAACAATTCCGAATGACTGCTTAGGCGCAATAATTCTATAATGTCATTATCCTCATCAAGCCATATAAGCATATAAGAAAGAAGTCACTCCCTATATGACATTCCATACATCCCTTATATTCGCCTCTGTTAACTTATATGCTTTAAGCCGTACAGGAAGTTTCTTCATTAGGCTTAAATAAACGGCATCAAGCAACAAATCCTCCACAAAACTGTTGAGACTGAGGTTGCTTTTTCCTTTGCCAGCCACTTGAGTGTCGTAAAAAGTTCTGAATCTAACATTAAACGGGCGGGTTGTCGTAATGATATTGTTGTCATATCTCATGATGTTTGTCGTATGCGAAAGTAACACAAAGTATTTGAAAACACAAATATTCACCAGCACTTATTCCACTATCTTGATTTATTTACATACCTTTGTTGCACAGGAAAAAGAAACACAATGAGCACCATTATTTATCCCTCTCCCATCTTTGGTCCCATACACAGCCGACGCCTCGGCGTATCGTTAGGCATTAATCTGCTGCCGGCCGACGGCAAGATATGTACCTTTGACTGCATCTACTGTGAATGCGGATTCAACAAAGAACACCGAACCAAGTCGCCCTACCCTACCCGTGAAGCCGTCGCAAAGGCCTTGAAAGACAAGTTGAAGGAGATGCACGAAGAGAACGTACACCCCGACGTACTGACATTTGCAGGAAATGGCGAACCAACCTCACATCCACACTTCGCCGAAATCATCGACAACACCATCTGTCTGCGCAACACTTACTGTCCCGAGGCTAAGATTTCCGTGCTCAGCAACGCAACTTTCATCCATCGTCCGAAGGTTCACGAAGCATTGGCAAAGGTAGACAATAACATCCTGAAGCTCGACACCATCTGCACAGACTATATCAATAAGGTCGACCGCCCTACTCAACCGTCCTACAATGTCGGCCGAATCATTGAGGGTATCAAATCGTTCGGCGGGCAAGCTATCATACAGACGCTCTTTATGAAAGGAATTTCTGAAGATGGAAACGATGTTGACAACACATCAGAAAAGTATGTCAGCCCATGGCTCGAAGCTATCAAAGAGATAGCACCACGCGAAGTAATGATCTATACCATCGACCGTGAAACTCCCGACAAGAATCTTTTGAAAGCCAACCACGAAGAACTTGACTCCATCCGCGACCGCGTTCAAGCACTCGGAATACCGTGCACAGCATCTTACTAAATTCTCAAAACCGAAGCTCTGTTCCGTCAGCAGAAACTGACTTGTACTGATATAGATAGACACATTTATTGATACTAAATGTGTCTATCTATATCAGTACAAGTCATCTCTTCGAAGCTAAGATAATCTTCTTCGTTTATTTTCAGCTTAGAAATAGCTTCTACTTCCTGTTCGTTCCTCCATATATCTGTGATTTCTGACGAGTAGAGTCCCACAGCCTTATATCATTTATATATCAATGATAATCTATGATATGAAACAATAAAAGGGCTTATCTCACGACAAGCCCATTTATTATACAAAAACATTATGAAATAATTTTATTTCGCGAACAAGATTTTCATTTAATAAATTAACGTAGCCACTGCCATCGTTATATATGTATTTTCTGATTGAAGTCTATTGGGCTTTCTGGCAAGTACGACATTTCCGTTCACAGTAGCGTTCGCATTGTACGCGTATGTCGTATCCGAGCATTGCCCCAAGGATAAAATCCTCTTCGGGAGATAGTTTGTTGAGTGGTTTCGTTACCATCAGCTGTATGGCATCGAGGCACTCGCGTCGCCCGAAGAACAGATTTAACCGGTCGTTGCCGATGGGTCGGACAAGATAGGGAATGTTTTGGCGAGCCAATCGTGTGGTGGCATACTCTTCATACTTTTTGTTGCACGTAAAGAGTATCATCTGTCTCACTCCTTTCTTGAACTCGTAGATGTGGTTCATAAGAACCTTCATATCCATCGGTATTGCTTCCATATTCAATCTCCCTATCGTTTCTATCACGCTATATTCTGCTCCCGGCAGGGCAAAGGACAGTTAGAGACTTCCCTTGATGCTTTCCAGCCAAGCATCAATACGTCCTTCGGTCTGGTCTTCCTCGTTCACATCGTCGAGGGCGAGGCCTACAAAATGTCCATCTATCACAGCGTCGCTGTCGTCGAAAGTATATCCGTCTGTCGATACACCTGGAAGGATAGTTGCGCCTTCGCACGCATCGTAGATTTCTTTCATGGCTCCGCAGAACGTATCAGAATAAGACTCGCTGTCGCCACAACCGAAAAGGGCAACCGTTTTGCCTGTAAGGTCTGCTGCTTTCAATACGTTGATACCGTCATACCAATCGTCCTGCACTTCTCCGGCTCCCCAGGTAGATGTTCCAAGTATCAGATTATCGTTCTCTGCTATGACATCTGCATTCATGTCTGAAACGTTAATCGCCTCAACTCCCAGCTTCTCGGCGATTGTATTGGCGATGTTCTCACAAGTACCGGTGGAAGAACCGTATACAACAATTGTTTTCTTCATAATTCTAAACCTTTAGTTATCGATTATTTATTTCTGTCCGCAAAGTTACAGTGTCCACCTGATTACTGCAATACCTAAAAATAGTGGTTTATTGAAAATACCTAACTATAGGTAGAACTATCGTTTGACGAACTTCCGGTGATTCCTTATATATATGCCGGCAGGGAGCTTTTCGGCATCGGTGCCGCAGTATCTGCCATCCAAAGAATAGATGCGGAGATCGGGGGAGAGGGTATCCGTTGTTATTTCATCAATGCCCGTTGCCATACGGAGGGCTTCCTGCAATCCGGCGTAGACATCTATCTGTCCGTAGCCGTAGAGATTGTTGGGTACGGGCAGTGTACTGTCGTATCGGGTACAGGTTTTCCCGAAGATGGTAATGCAGTCTTCGGGAGTCAGATGCGGATTTGCCTGCAACCAAAGGGCAATCGCACCAGCCACAACAGGCGACGACATGGATGTGCCGGCATTGGCATTCCACGCATAGGTACGCCCATTGAATTTGAAATGGCAGACATCTGATGAGAGCGCGGAAGCAGGCTGCGAGGGGTTGGAAATAAAGAACGAGCTGTAAGACGAGATGATATTCTGTCCCGGTGCGACAACATCGGGCTTTGTCCGTCCGTCGAATGTGGGGCCGACACCCGAGAACGGCGTGCGCCTGCCGTCTGTCCCGCCATTGTAAACCTTCGTTTCGCCCAGATAGTTGATAAACCGTGTGCGGTAGCCCGTGGCTCCGACAGAGATAACGCGGGGCGCACTCGACGGGGAATGGATGCTGTAGGCGTGGTTGCCGGCACAAAGCTGCGGGTCGAGCGAATTGTTGACGAGGTAGCCGCTCATGCGGAACAGTTCTACATTGGCATCGCTGCCGACCAACTGTAAAGATGTACTGACATCGCTGCCAATGCCGTTCGGACAATTCAGCACAAAGTCGTAGACCGTTTCGACCGGTGCGTAACAGTTGGGATAGGCGACAATCTGCCAGTCGTAGCGTCGCCCATCTATCGTAACGGTGTCGGTAAGGAGCGAGTCGGGAGCTGCAAGAATGTTGCCGGTGGGAATGTCTATCACCACGGGATGGTCGCGGTCGGCATAGATTGTCGTGCGGAAGACGAACGCGTCGGGCGACTTGCACGTGAAGAAAGCTTTGTCGGGATTGCCTATAACGAACGCTCCGGCACGCTCCTGCCCTTTCGGCTTGTGTATGTGGTTGACCCAATGACCGTCGTTCCCGGCTGAGGCGACGAGAATGCGCCCCGGTCCCAGCAGCGAGTCGAGCACTTCGTAGTAGAGCGCATCGTCGCCACGGAAGTCTTCATGGCTGCCCTCGCTGAAGTTGATAACGCAGGGCTGATGGTGCTTCCGGGCATAGTCGAAGATATACTTGAAACCCAATGCGTCCGTGGCGTAGGTGTATTTGTAGTAGTCGGCAGAATCAATGAGAGCGGCGTCATCGCTCGTTGCATTGGCCACCATCACAATGTCGGCATCGGGAGCCATCCCTTGATAGGGCGCGATGATTCCATTTCCCTCGGCACCGCTGCCCGCTGCAATGCCTGCCGTATGGGTTCCGTGCGTCTGAATCCATCCGTCGCGCGGACAGCCGACAGTCAGCAGAGCCTCTCTGCCTACGTAATCGCGCCCCACACAAAGCGCAGACGCCAGCGTATCGGTCGACAATTGATCCCACATGGCTTGGATGCGATATCGGCTCATGTCCTTGCTGAAGAAGTTGGGGTGAGTCAGATCGAAACCGATATCCTGCACGCCCACCACAACGCCGCTGCCCGTATACGCCTGCGGGAGCTGACTGCCGGCATAAACGGGCTGTACATCAACGACAAGTGTGGTCGTATCCATCTGCGCCGAGCAGGGCTTTCCGGCCTCAATGCGGCTCACCCGACTGCTTGCCGAGAGTGGTGCGAGCTGTCCGAGCGGAATGGAGACGATGCTGATACGCCCGAAACGTGCCCGGACGCAGCATCCATGGGCTGTCCATAATGCACCGTCGTCGCCTGTTGTCTGCACGAAAGCCGTCAGCCACCGCCCGCGAACGACAGAATCGGCCGTTGCTCTGCTCTTTCGTTCCAGCATCATCACATCCGAAGCAGCCTGCCTAACAAGTGGCGACATTTTGTAAAAACACGGACGCTGGGCAACCATCATCGCAGCCATCAGCAGGAAAAGATAAGAGAGGATTGTTCGTTTCATCGTCATAAGTCTTTGCGATACGGCCACCGGCACGCATCAGATTTTCCGATACAAAGAAACAAATAAAAAACGGGATAGACAACCCCGGTCTGAGAATTGTTCGCGGCTCTCAGCGACGCGCAATCCATGTCTTCCCATATGGGCGACTTCGCCTTTTCTCCCCGACAGCTCCAAATTCCCTGCGCCATTGTTGGAATTTCCGCGGGGTTCCCGTCCCGTTCCGAACCGGTGAATCCGATGAAATGGCGTATCTCATGAAAAAATTCTCCGCACGCGTTCTTGTTTTTTCAAGGGAAAGTCGTAATTTTGTGCGCAGACAATTCAAGTCTCACAGTAGTGAGACTCAAATATCACTGTTGTGAGACTCAAGTATCACTGCTGTGAGACTGCAATATCACTACAGTGATACTCGGAAAGAATCCGTATCGCGTTGCAACGTAATACGGACAGAAATCCCAAAGAATCCGCATCGAATTCATCAATATCCTAACAATATGAGCATTCTATACCGACTGGAAAAGAATTACAACCGCTTACCGGACAACGCCGACTATAGAGCCGTTACGGTTGCACGACTGACAGCAGACATTGACCGCATATCCCGCCGAATCGAGGCCGACACCGCGTTTACCCGCGGGGATATTATAGGAGCTGTCGTTGCACTGAAAAGAGAAATCATCAACGAACTCATGGATGGAAACAATGTGCATCTGCCCGGAATCGGATACTTCGCGACAGCTGTCAGAGGCAAGGTTTACGAAGACCCGCATACCCACCATCGCCGGCTGCGCAATCCGGAAGTGCGCACGGTACGCTTCTGTCCCGATCGGGAAATGATGATCGAACTTCGCAGTGCCAAGTTCGAAAACGCCACCTATCGGCACGGTACAACCTCTGTGCCCTCGCCGCAGGAAGTCGATCGCGTCCTCGACGAACTTTTCGCCTCGAAAACGTTCATCACCGTGTCCGATTTGCGCGCCCATCTCAACCTTTCTCATGCCAATGCCTACCGGATTGCCGCCCGGTTGGAAGCCGACGGTCGGTTGCACGACATCAGTCCCGACCGGCATAAGCTCTACCAAAGGGGAGAGGGGTAGCGAAAAAGCAAGGACGCAAGCCCGCCTATAGCAGAAATCCGTTTTTTTATCGTACATTTGCAACGAAAAATCAACCACAAGCATACTATGTCCATCAAAATCAGGCTACAGCAAAGCAAATTCAAAGAAGCCAACTGCAATGGGAAATGGCACGCACGCATCGTCAGTGAGGGTGTAGCAACTACCGACGAACTGGCCGACAACATTCAGGAAGCCACCTCATTCAGCCGCGGCGATGTACACGGACTGATCATCTCGCTCATCGATGAGATTGGCTATCAGCTGAGTTTGGGCAAGACCGTCGTGCTCGACGGACTGGGACGCTTCCATCTGACTGTCGAGAGCGACCCGGTGGAAAACATCGACGACTTTGACATTGATCGCAATATACGTGGCATCAAGTGCAAGTTCCTGCCGGCCAGCAGCCGCGACCCTAAAAGCCGGAAGCTCGAGCAGACCTTTGCCTCGGGCGTACAGGTGGAATGGGCCGACCCCGACGACAAGACATGGAAAGGGGAATAGGCCGTAGCCCATTCCCCCGCTTTCTTTGTCCGGTCGCTCTTTCCGGTTCTTCTGTTATCTTCTTTGAGTTCCTCAGTTGTCCGCTTCCGGTTCTTCTTCTTCAGTCGGATTCTTCAAGTTCAAAAATTTCATCCACGCGTTTCCCAAACACACGGGCTATTTTCAGACTAAGTACCGTCGAAGGCACATACTTCTCACTTTCGATGGCAACGATAGTCTGGCGCGAAACACCAATCAGTTCTGCCAGTTGTGCCTGTGTCATCCGTTTGATGGCACGCTCCACACGAATGCTATTTTTCATTGTCGCCCCTCCTTGTCCTATGAAGTTCGTAGATAAAGCGGAAGTAGAAGAAGAAAAAGATGCTGAACATCGAAAGCACCAACATAATCATATACCCGATTCCAAAACAAAACCATGTGAACACCAGGAAGAGAATAGTATTCATCTTCAACGCCCACAGCAGTGAACGCATACGGAGATGCTCCACATACTCATCCTCTTCCCTTTCGCACGAAAAGCATATCATATAGGCCGACACGAAAGCCAAACAGACCAGCAATTCGTAAAGCATTCCCTCCGTTCCGAAATAGAATGCACTTACGCCCGAACCAAATAGATATTCGGAAGAAGTAAGATGGAAAGTGGGAAAAGCCAACAAGTCATCATCAAGGCCAGGCACAGAATCGGTTATCAACAACAGAATAACAACAAGAGACGGTACGAACACCAGCCAGCCAATCTTCCTGAAGATGTGCGGCAAAAGATAATCATGTTTCATAATCGTAATGTTTAACGTTAGAAAAAGATATTCATTATCACGCTACAAAGGTAATAAACTCTTTTCATAAAGACAAGCAAACAATACATAAAGAGTACGATGTTTAACCAAATTTGTGATTCACTATCGCGAAACCATCTATATTTATTGAGAGAAAAACTTTTAGCGGACAGCAATAATCTATATTGGTACTTTCCTATACAAGAAAAAGAAGCCGTCTCGTCTCCGAAACGGCTCCTTCTCATAGCTTTCAAGTTGTTTTATTGGTTCTCTGCATCAATCACCTTGATTTTCTGCCTGACTTCTTCCATATTATCTTTCAACTTCTGGATGCGGCGATTCATTTCTTCGACTAAGCTGTTCCCTTTCTTTGTACTGATATTCAGGAAGCCAAGGTTGTTCTCGTAAGTTGAAACCTCCTGCTTCAGCTGCTCATAACGGTGCATTAAACGGGCGCGTTCGCTGTCGATGGCATCGTCACCGCGCTTCGCTACGCTCTTAAGGTTGTTCTTAAAATTGTCCAAACGGTGGTGCGTTTGCCTGATATGCAGTGTGTCATACACCTTATCGAGTGCCTCGTGATACTCATTATACACCTTGTCCTTGTCCTTATAGGGCACGTGTCCCACGGTATTATACTCATCCTTTAAGGCTTGAACCTTTGCCTGTATATCGTCGCCGGCCTCCTCTGCCATGGCTTTTAGTCGGGCGATAATGTCGCGCTTCTTGTCCAAGTTGGCCTTTTCGTCGTTGCGTGAACCTGCATTTGCCTCGTTGCGGGCTTCGAAAAAGCGGTTGCATGCCGACAGGAAGTCTTCCCAAAGGCGGTCACCGAGCTTACGGGGCACGATGCCGATAGTCTTCCATTCTTTTTGAAGGGCAATGAGTTTATCGCTGGTTGCTTTCCAATCTGTTGAATCAGCCAGAGCCTGTGCTTTCTCAACGAGCGCGCGTTTCTTTTCTGCATTCTCTGCGAAACGCTTTTTAATTTCCTTATAATATTCTGATTTCCGGCTGAAGAAATTGTCGCAAGCCGTGCG
>CAUVFB010000062.1:0-8462 GCA_963551095.1 uncultured Prevotella sp.
ATCCATATCCGGATTTTCTTGACCTGCAACTGAAGTCTTTTCGCGATTTCTTACAGTTGGATACTCCACCAGAAGAACGTAAGAAAGATGGTCTTTACAAAGTTTTTGTAGAGAATTTCCCCATCACAGATACACGTAATAATTTTGTACTAGAATTTCTAGATTACTATATTGATCCACCACGTTATAGCATAGATGAATGTTTGGAGCGTGGTCTGACTTACAGTGTACCTTTGAAGGCAAAGATGAAACTGTATTGTACAGATCCTGACCATGAGGACTTTGGCACATTTATTCAGGATGTATTCCTTGGTACTATTCCTTATATGACGGGCAACGGAACCTTTGTTATCAATGGAGCAGAACGTGTAGTTGTATCTCAGCTCCATCGATCGCCAGGTGTGTTCTTTGGACAAGGTGTTCATGCTAATGGTACAGTTCTGTACAGTGCACGCATCATTCCTTTTAAGGGTTCTTGGATAGAATTTGCTACAGACATCAATAATGTGATGTATGCCTATATCGATCGCAAGAAGAAACTGCCTGTAACGACAATGCTTCGTGCTATAGGTTTTGAAAGCGACCGTGATATTCTTCAAATCTTTGATCTCTGTGAGGAAATGAAAGTGAACAAGAAGAACATCAAAGCTGCTAAGGGGCGTAAGCTTGCTGGTAACGTGATGAAGAGCTGGAATGAGGACTTCGTTGATGAAGATACTGGCGAAGTTGTTTCTATTGAACGCAATGAAGTAGTTGTTGAGCGTGAGACGGAAATAGACGAGGATAATATGGATACAATCCTTGATAGTGGCGTTTCTACAGTCCTGCTTCATAAGGACGAGGATGCTGCCAATAAATATTCTATTATTTTCAATACCTTAGCAAAGGATCCGAGCCACTCTGAAATAGAGGCAGTCAACTACATTTACCGTCAGCTTCGAAACGCAGACGCAGTGGATGATGCCAGTGCACGTGAAGTATTCCAAAATCTTTTCTTCTCTGATAAACGTTACGATCTTGGAGAAGTAGGCCGCTACCGTATTAATAAGAAGTTGGGGCTTGATACAGATATGGGGGTATGTGTGCTTACCAAGGATGATATAATTGAGATTATCAAGTATCTTATCAACTTAATAAACTCTAATGCAACGGTGGATGATATCGATCATCTTTCTAATCGTCGTGTACGCACGGTTGGTGAACAGTTGGCCAATCAGTTCTCCATTGGTTTGGCACGGATGAGTCGAACTATACGCGAACGAATGAACGTTCGTGATAACGAGGTATTCCAACCGACCGACCTTATTAATGCCAAGACCATTTCGAGCGTTATTAATTCATTCTTTGGTACGAATCCGCTGAGCCAGTTTATGGATCAGACCAATCCACTTGCTGAAGTAACACATAAGCGTCGTCTTTCTGCCCTCGGTCCTGGTGGTCTTTCTCGTGAACGTGCTGGTTTTGAAGTTCGTGACGTACACTATACTCATTATGGACGTCTTTGTCCTATTGAATCTCCTGAGGGTCCAAACATCGGTCTAATATCTTCACTCTGTCTCTATGCAAAGATTAACGATCTCGGTTTTATAGTAACTCCTTACCGAAAGGTGGATAATTCTGTAGTCGACTTGGATAATAACCATGTTGTTTACCTTACGGCAGAGGAGGAAGAAGAACGGCTTATCGGTCAAGGCAATGCACCTTTGAATCCGGATGGAACGTTTATTCGTGATACAGTGAAATGTCGTCAAGATGCCGATTATCCCGTTATTAATCCAGAACATGTCTCTTTGATGGATGTTTCTCCACAGCAGATTGCTTCTGTCTCTGCCGGTCTTATTCCTTTCTTGGAACATGATGATGGACACCGTGCATTAATGGGATGTAATATGATGCGTCAGGCTGTTCCATTGCTTCACAATGATGCTCCTATCGTAGGGACTGGTCTTGAGCGACAGGTGTGTGAGGACTCTCGTACTATGATTATGGCAGAAGGAGAGGGAATTATCGAGTATGTAGATGCAACGACAATTCGCATTCTCTATGACCGTACTGAGGACGAAGAGTTTGTCAGCTTTGAACCAGCCCTAAAAGAATACCGTATTCCAAAATTCCGCCGCACTAATCAAAATATGGTTATTGACCTTCGTCCAATCTGCAATAAGGGACAACATGTGAAGAAAGGTGATATTCTTACCGAAGGTTACGCGACAGAGAATGGGGAATTAGCACTTGGACGCAATCTTCTTGTTGCTTATATGCCTTGGAAAGGTTACAACTACGAGGATGCTGTAGTTATTTCTGAACGCATGGTACGTGATGATGTGCTGACTTCAGTACATGTTGATGAGTATTCGCTCGAGGTTCGCGAGACCAAACGAGGTGTAGAAGAGTTCACAGCAGATATTCCGAATGTAAGTGAGGAAGCTACAAAGGATCTTGACGATAACGGAGTTATCCGTGTCGGTGCTCATGTTGAGCCTGGTGATATTATGATTGGTAAGATTTCACCAAAGGGTGAGAGTGATCCTTCGCCAGAAGAAAAACTGCTTCGTGCCATCTTTGGCGATAAGGCGGGCGACGTAAAAGACTCTTCATTGAAAGCCAATCCTTCATTGAGTGGTGTTGTGATTGATAAGAAACTCTTTGCCCGTGCTATCAAGACGCGTGAAAGTAAGCGTCAGGATAGAATCACTCTTGCTGAGATAGACGAAGAGCAGGAGGCAAAGGTCAATGATTTGAAAGATTTGCTTGTTGACAAATTGATGACACTTACGAAAGGTAAAGTTTCCCAAGGCATTAAAGATTATTCCGATGCAGAGATTATCACAAAGGGTAGCAAGTTTACGGTAGCTGCGCTAAAGAATTTGGATTACGAAGGGATACAATCAAATGGATGGACTGGAGATGAACATACCAATGCACTGATTCAGCATTTGATCATGAACTATATTCGCAAGTATAAGCAGATGGATGCAGATCTGAAGCGCAAAAAGTTTGCCATTACTATTGGCGACGAACTTCCATCGGGTGTTCTGCAAATGGCGAAAGTCTATATTGCCAAAAAACGTAAGATCCAGGTGGGCGATAAGCTGGCCGGGCGACATGGTAACAAGGGCATTGTGTCTAAGGTTGTACGAACTGAGGATATGCCATTCCTGGAAGATGGTCGTCCTGTAGATTTGGTGTTGAATCCAATGGGTGTACCATCTCGTATGAATCTCGGTCAAATTTTCGAAGCTATTCTTGGTGCTGCCGGCCGCAAACTGGGAGTCAGATTTTCAACACCTATCTTTGACGGTGCAAAACTTGCAGATCTGAAAGAGTGGACAGATAAGGCAGGATTGCCAAATCTTTGTTCTACTTATATCTATGATGGTGAGACGGGTGAGAAGTTTGACCAGCCGGCTACTGTAGGTATTACCTACTTCTTGAAGCTTGGACATATGGTTGAAGATAAGATGCACTCCCGTAGTATTGGCCCGTATTCTCTTATTACGCAGCAACCGCTCGGTGGTAAAGCACAGTTCGGAGGACAGCGTTTTGGAGAAATGGAAGTTTGGGCAATCGAAGCATTCGGTGCATCGCATGTTCTTCAGGAGATTCTGACTATCAAATCAGATGATGTTGTTGGTCGTTCGAAAGCTTACGAAGCTATCGTTAAGGGCGAACCCATGCCGGCTCCTGGTATCCCAGAGTCGTTAAACGTGCTGTTGCATGAGTTGCGTGGTCTCGGCCTGAGTATCAAACTTGATTAATATGTACACCCCAAAATAGAAGTAAGACATGGCTTTTAAGAAAGACAATAAAATTAAGAACAATTTCAGCAAGATTACGATAGGTCTGGCATCTCCCGAAGAAATTCTTGAGAACTCTTATGGTGAGGTTACCAAGCCGGAAACCATCAATTATCGCACCTATAAACCAGAGCGCGACGGTCTGTTTTGTGAGCGTATCTTCGGACCTACCAAGGACTATGAGTGTGCCTGTGGAAAGTATAAGCGCATCCGCTACAAGGGTATCGTCTGCGATCGATGCGGTGTTGAGGTTACAGAGAAGAAAGTGCGTCGTGAGCGCGCTGGTCATATTGAGCTTGTTGTTCCGGTTGCCCATATATGGTACTTCCGTAGCCTACCTAATAAAATAGGCTATCTCTTGGGTATTCCTACCAAGAAGCTCGATGCTGTTATCTATTACGAGAAGTATATCGTTATTCAACCGGGTGTAGTAGAAGGTATGAAGAATTCCGAGACAGAGGAGGAACTGAATGGTTCTCACAAACTGGACCTCCTTTCGGAAGAGGAATATCTTGACATTCTTGACAATCGTCTGCCCGAAGGAAACGAGCAGTTAGAGAATTCCGATCCTAAGAAATTCATTGCTAAGATGGGTGCAGAGGCTGTTTACGATCTTCTCACGGGCATTGACCTTGACCGTCTTGCCGGCGAACTTCGCGACCGTGCCACTACAGATTCTAGTCAACAGCGAAAGGCTGAGGCTTTGAAACGTCTCCAGGTAGTAGAGGCTTTCCGTCAGTCGCAGGGCATCAATAAGCCTGAGTGGATGATTATGAAGATTATTCCTGTAACTCCACCGGAGCTTCGTCCATTAGTACCGTTGGATGGTGGGCGTTTTGCTACCTCTGATCTCAATGATTTGTATCGTCGTGTTATTATCCGCAACAATCGTTTGAAGCGTTTGATGGAGATAAAAGCACCAGAGGTAATTCTTCGTAATGAGAAGCGCATGCTCCAGGAAGCTGTTGATTCTCTCTTTGATAACAGTCGCAAATCTTCTGCTGTAAAGAGTGAGAGCAACCGTCCATTGAAATCTCTGTCTGATTCCCTGAAGGGTAAGCAAGGACGTTTCCGTCAAAACCTCTTGGGTAAGCGTGTCGACTATTCTGCACGTTCGGTTATTGTTGTGGGGCCAGAATTGAAGATGGGTGAGTGCGGTTTGCCAAAGTTGATGGCAGCAGAACTCTATAAACCGTTCATTATTCGTAAGCTCATAGAACGTGGTATCGTGAAAACGGTAAAGAGTGCCAAGAAGATTGTCGACCGCCGCGAGCCGGTTATTTGGGACATCCTTGAGAATGTGATGAAAGGTCATCCCGTATTGCTGAACCGTGCCCCGACACTCCACCGACTCGGCATTCAAGCATTTCAACCTAAACTTATAGAGGGTAAAGCCATTCAGCTTCACCCATTGGCATGTACGGCGTTTAATGCCGACTTCGATGGCGACCAAATGGCCGTCCATCTTCCATTGAGTAATGAGGCTATTCTTGAGGCACAGATTCTGATGCTTCAAAGCCACAATATCCTTAATCCTGCTAACGGTGCACCTATTACCGTCCCTTCACAGGATATGGTTCTTGGTCTCTATTATATCACTAAGCTCCGTCCGGGGGCTAAGGGCGAAGATCTTATTTTCTACGGGCCGGAGGAGGCTATCATTGCCTACAATGAGAAGAAGTGCGACCTTCATGCGAAAGTAATGGTGGTAGTGGACGACTTGGTAGACGGAAAGATCCAGAAGCGTCTTGTAGAGACATCTGTCGGCCGTGTTATCGTCAATCAGATTGTACCGACAGAGATTGGTTACTTCAACGGTATTATCTCAAAGAAATCTCTCCGCGGTCTTATTGCTGATGTAATCAAGGCTGTCGGTATGGCACGTGCTTGCGCTTTCCTTGATGGTATCAAGAACCTTGGCTATCGTATGGCATACGTTGCCGGTCTTTCGTTCAATCTTGACGACATTATTGTTCCCGAAGAGAAGCAGGATATTGTCGGTAAGGGACAGGATGAGGTTGACCAGGTAAAAGCCAACTACGAGATGGGATTCATTACCGATAAGGAGCGTTACAATCAGGTTATTGATGCGTGGACACATGTCAACAACAACCTTAAGCAGAGCGTAATGAAGCATATGACCGAAGCCGATCAAGGTTTCAATGCCGTATATATGATGCTCGACTCCGGTGCTCGTGGTTCTGCCGACCAAATTGCACAGCTTGCCGGCATGCGTGGTCTGATGGCCAAGCCGCAGAAAGCTGGTGCCGAGGGCGCACAGATTATTGAGAACCCGATTATCTCTAACTTCAAGGAAGGCATGTCTGTGTTGGAGTACTTCATCTCTTCGCACGGTGCCCGCAAGGGACTTGCCGATACGGCTATGAAGACTGCAGATGCCGGATATCTTACCCGTCGTTTGGTGGATGTCTCCCACGATGTTATCATCACCGAGGAAGACTGCGGTTCCCTCCGTGGTCTTGAATGCCGCGCGCTGAAGAGCGGAGATGAAGTCATTGCCAGTCTCTATGAGCGCATCCTGGGGCGTGTCTCTGTCCACGATGTCGTACATCCGACAACGGGCGAACTGATTGTTGCTGCCGGTGAAGAGATTACCGAGGATAAGGCCAAGGATATCGACGAGTCACCATTGGAGATGGTCGAGATTCGTTCCGTACTTACCTGCGAAAGCAAGAAAGGGGTTTGCAAGAAATGCTATGGACGCAACTTGGCCTCTGCTCGTATGGTACATCTTGGCGAGGCTGTCGGGGTCATTGCCGCACAGGCTATCGGGGAGCCGGGCACACAACTTACGCTCCGTACTTTCCATGCCGGTGGTGTGGCTGGTAACGCTGCTGCCAACGCAACCATCACTGCCAGGAATGATGCTAAGATTGAATTCGACGAACTTCGTACCGTTCCTTTTGTCGACGACGACGACAAGGCCTGCCTGATGGTGGTCAGTCGGCTTGCCGAAATCCGATTTGTCGACCCCAATACAGGCATCGTACTCCTCACCGAGAACGTACCTTACGGAAGCTCGCTCTATTTCAAGGCGGGCGACAAAGTGAAGAAAGGAGACCTTATCTGCAAGTGGGATCCGTTCAATGCCGTCATCGTCAGCGAATATGCTGGTGCGCTCCGCCTGCACGACGTTGTAGAAGGCGTTACCTACAAAGCCGAGACCGATGAAGCCACCGGACTTACCGAACGCATCATTACCGATTCGCGCGATAAGGCAAAGGTGCCCACAGTAGATATCGTCAAGGTGGGTGCCAAGAAAGGAGCCGACGGACAGTATGCTGCTGCTGATATTCTCGGTACATACAACCTACCTGTGGGCGGACACTTGGAGCAGATCGTCCAAGATGGGGCGGAAATCAAGACGGGTACGACCCTCATCAAGATTCCGCGTTCTGTGGGAGGTGCCGGCGACATCACAGGAGGTTTGCCGCGAGTAACCGAGTTGTTCGAGGCTCGTAACCCATCCAACCCCGCCATTGTCTCTGAAATCGACGGCGAGGTAACAATGGGCAAGATTAAGCGCGGCAATCGAGAGATTATCGTAACCTCCAAGACTGGCGACCAGCGCAAGTATCTTGTCAGCTTATCCAAGCAGATTCTCGTACAGGAGCATGATGCCGTCCGTGCCGGAACTCCGCTCTCAGACGGTGTCATTACGCCGGCCGACATCCTTTCCATCAAAGGACCGACGGCCGTACAGGAGTACATCGTCAACGAGGTGCAGGATGTTTACCGCCTGCAAGGTGTGAAGATCAACGACAAGCACTTCGAGATTATTGTCCGTCAGATGATGCGCAAAGTACGTATCGACGACCCGGGCGACACGACATTCCTCGAGCAGGAAATGGTAGACAAGCTCGACTTCTCAGACGAGAACAACCGCATCTGGGGTAAGAAAGTAGTTACCGACCCAGGCGATTCCGAGATATGCTACAAGGGACAGATTCTCTCTCTCCGCAAGCTGCGCGACGAAAACTCAGCCCTCAAGCGACGCGACCGGAAGCCCGTACAGGTGCGAGATGCCGTACAGGCCACCGCCACCCAAATGCTTCAAGGTATCACCCGTGCAGCTCTCGGCACGAAGAGTTTCATGAGTTCGGCCTCCTTCCAGGAAACAACCAAGGTGCTCAACGAGGCCGCCATCCGTGGCAAGAGCGACCGTCTCGAAGGTATGAAAGAAAACGTTATCTGTGGCCATCTTGTACCTGCCGGTACGGGTCTACGCCAATGGCAGAAGATCATTGTCGGCTCGCAGGAAGAGCATGAGCGCATGGAAGCCAATCGCAAGAACGTTCTCGAATATACCCGTCAGGGGGAAGACGCAGCAACGCAGGAATAATCTCCCGACTTCCCAAGCTCAACTATCCACAGCGAAAAAGAGGATGTACTTTATAATTCATGGTACATTCTCTTTTTCTTTTTGTATCCGTCATATTTGCTTCAGGGTTCCTTTGCGAAACCAGCTGTTTCCCTTAAACAGACCCCACCACACGCGAAAAACCACAGCCACTGACAATGCAACATCACCCCACCACACACGAAAAACCACAGCTAACCGTAGGGACGCACGGCTCGTGCGTCCTCCACAAGCGAAGAGTACAACCGACACACAAACACGCCCCACGCAAACAACCTGTCTGC
>CAUVFB010000063.1:0-8135 GCA_963551095.1 uncultured Prevotella sp.
TAGGGAAGAGATGTCCGGTTCTTCGTTTTAGTATACGAGGTTCTCCATTGTCTGATCTACCTTGAAATGAACGAGCTGGAAGTGGCAGTTCTGATAGCCCCCTTGCCCTACGCGCTCAAAGTTGAGCCTTGTTTGCAGAGCCTTGTACTTGGCTTCAGTTTCCGTTCCCTTGAAGTTTTTCGGCTGGTTCTTCAGCCCTCGGATGAAGAATTGTGCCTGGTCATAGCCTGTTATGGCTATTCTCGGAATGTAGGTCTTGCTCATGGGCTCACCGTAAGTATCTTTGTAGAGCTTTTCCAAAGCCTCCGTCTTGTTTGCTACCTTATTATAATAATAGGTAGAGGGAATGTAGACGTTGTATTTGAAGTAGTAGGCGAGGTCGTAATCCTGATAGATGAACCATTGATTGTAGCCATACATGGAGATGGCAACGCCTGGATGACTCTTCTTTAACGAGTCTAACTTGACAAAAACTTGGTTCAGTTGTGGGCTTTTCTCCGTATTGACGATAATCACATTCGGTCGTTTCGAGGTGAAATGCTTGGCGAAATCAGTCTGCGAAGAGTTAATGTTGGTAAGGTCGTATTTGACTTTCATGGCATCAAGTTGCTTCCGCAGTCCGCCGGTGAATGCACCTACCTGACTGTTTCCGTCGTTGCAGTTGATGAAAACGGGGTGGTGTGTCTTCTGAAAGCGTTCGAGAAAGCAGGCAATGGCTTTGTCGTTCAGACGTGCTTCACTCTGATAAATCTGAAAGACATTGGGGTTTGATGTTACTTCGCTGCCTTCGATAGAAAAAGGAATGACCAATTTCGTGCCGTGGACACGGCAGAAATCGGCAAGTGGCTTCACTTGGTTGGAATAGAGCGGTCCGAAGATAATGTTGAGAGAAGCCACATTGGGGTCGAGCAGGGTAGTGCGTATATCGGCATCCTTGGGCACATTCCATGCGTGAACATCTGTGTTGATGCCTTCAGACTTCAGCTGATTGAGAGCCAAAAGTATTCCACGATAATATTCAACCATTCGTTTGCCGTCGCCATCAAGGTTGTGCAGAGGCAGCATCACACCGATTCGGATGGCTCCCGGAATAGGTTTTGCCGTGCTGTTTGTTGTCGTTAAGGTCTGTGTTGAGGTAGCAACGGTAGGTGTCTGCCCTTTTTTGTCGTTGTCTTTTGCGTAGGGAACGAATATCCAGTCGCCTTTTTTCAGTTCGTAGCCGGGCTTCTTCATGTCGGGATTAGCATCCAAGAGTTGCTGAATACTTATCCCGTATTCCTTGGCTATGCCGAAAATAGTTTCTTTTTTCTTCACCTTATGAAGATCCTTCCACGTTGTTGTCTGTGCCACCACTCCGCAAGTGAAGAGCAATGCCAGCAATATTGTCAGGAATCTATGGTTGTGATTCATTGTGATAGTTCTTGTTTAATAGTTGCAAAGATAAGAAAAAGTATTTACTATAAGTCTCGTAATACATAGATTTTTTCGTATTTTTGCAGAAAATATAGCTGCTTTCGGCCGATGAAAACAGGTCATCTCGGCACTCGTTGGCTCTATTTTGAATGAGCATATAGCCGTATTCGGTATTTAATATAGCCTCGTTCGGAATCAAGTAAGCCTCGTTCGGAATCAAATAAGCCTCGTTTGAAATCTGATATAGATAGACTGATGAAAGAAATACTTAGGAAACTGTTGCTTTGCATGGCTTTGCTGACTTGTACGGTATTTATTTCGGCACAAGACTGCAACCCTTTGGGAACATATATCAATAAGGATAGCAAAACAGATACGCTGTCCAGTTCGCAGGGCTTTTCAGGTTCGGCACCGCTTACCGTTCGTTTCGAGGCTCATCCCGATGCTTCCGTAGATCCGGCAACCCGCTTTGAGTGGCATTTTACGGAACAGCGCAATCCTCGTACAGCCTTTCTCATTCGCTACGAACAAGATACGGAGTACACATTCAGCACTGCCGGTTCGTTCTCCATTCGTCTTTACCAGATTCTCAACGGCGATACCATCAACATATACGACCCTATTACGGTCTCCATCAGCGAGAGTGAACTGCTGATACCCAATGCTTTCTCGCCCAATGGCGACGGTATTAACGATATATACAAGGCTAAAAGCGGATTCAAAAGTATAGTTGAGTTCCACGCCATCATCTTCAACAGATGGGGACAGAAGCTCTATGAATGGACCGATCCAGCCGGTGGATGGGACGGAACCTACAGAGGCAAGCCCGTAGCAGAGGGGGTTTACTTTGTCAACGTAAAGGCAAAGGGAGCCGACGGACGTGAGTTTCATATTCGGCGCGACGTTAATCTGATGCGCAGATATAACGAAAGCACTCCCACACAGCCATAAATAAAAGGATAACAGCACAGAATGAATGAAAAGATAGAGGTTCTTGGCGCGCGAGTCCATAACCTGAAGAATGTAGATGTAACTATTCCACGCAATTCGCTGACGGTTTTTACCGGGCTTTCAGGCTCCGGCAAGAGTTCATTGGCTTTCGATACGATTTTTGCCGAAGGACAACGGCGATATATCGAGACTTTCTCTGCCTATGCACGTAACTTTCTCGGCAATATGGAACGTCCCGATGTAGACAAAATTACAGGACTTTCGCCCGTTATTTCCATTGAACAGAAGACGACAAACAAAAGTCCTCGTTCTACGGTGGGTACGACTACGGAAATCTACGATTATCTCCGACTGCTCTATGCACGTGCCGGCGAGGCCTATTCGTACCGTAGCGGCGAGCGGATGGTGAAGTATACGGAAGAGAAAGTCGTTGAGATGATTATGCGAAACTATGATGGTCGCGCCATCTATATTCTCGCTCCGCTCGTTCGCAACCGCAAGGGACACTACCGGGAACTCTTCGAACAGATGCGACGCAAGGGATATCTGTATATACGCGTAGACGGAGAAATCAAGGAAATGGCCCGTGGAATGAAGGTCGACAGGTACAAGAACCATAACATCGAAGTGGTTATCGACAAGATGAAACTCGGTGGAATGGATGCCGACAAGCTGCGTGAGCGTCTCTCAAAGACTGTTGCGACGGCTATGAAGCAGGGCGATTCGCTCATTATGATTATGGATAAGGAGACGGGCGAGGGTAAATACTTCTCTAAACGACTCATGGATCCTGTTACAGGCATTGCTTATAAGGATCCGGCACCCAATATTTTCTCTTTCAACTCGCCCGAAGGAGCTTGTCCACGATGCAAAGGCTTGGGAAAAGTAAACGAGATTGACCTGAAGAAAGTTATCCCCGACGATAGCCAAACCATCTATTCCGGAGCGATAGTACCACTTGGAAAGTACAAGAATCAGATGATATTCTGGCAGATTGATGCCATTCTTACCAAGTACGACTGTACCCTTAAGACCCCCGTCAAGGATATTCCGGCCGATGCAATGAACGAAATTCTCTACGGATCGTTGAACAATGTGCGGATATCCAAGGAACTGGTGCACACGACTTCGGACTATTTCGTTACCTTCGACGGCATTGTCAAGTATCTGCGTGTGGTGATGGAAACCGACGACTCTGCCAACGGAAGGAAATGGGCGGATCAATTCATTGCCGAGAAGACTTGTCCGGAATGCAACGGGCAGCGGTTGAACCACGAAGCCTTATCTTACAGGCTGTGGGGAAGAAACATTGCCGAGCTTGCCAACATGGATATCTCCGAGTTGAAAGGTTGGATAGACCATTTGGAAGAACATCTTGACGAGAAACAGAGGAAGATTGCCACAGAGATTATCAAGGAAATACGCAAGCGCATCGACTTTCTGCTCCATGTAGGACTCGACTATTTGGCTCTGAACCGGCAGAGTGCGACTCTCTCTGGGGGGGAAAGCCAGCGCATCCGGCTTGCCACGCAGATTGGATCGCAGCTTGTCAACGTTCTCTATATCCTTGATGAACCTTCCATCGGACTGCATCAGCGCGATAACCAACGGCTCATCAACTCGTTGAAAGAGCTTCGCGACCTCGGAAATACCGTTATCGTTGTAGAGCACGACGAAGATATGATGCGCGCAGCCGACTGGATTGTCGACATCGGCCCCAAGGCGGGACGCAAGGGTGGGGAAGTGGTGTTTCAGGGAACGCCTGCTCAAATGCTGAAGACACATACTCTGACAGCGCAATATCTGAATGGAGAAAAGGAAATAAGCATTCCCGAGACACGACGAGCCGGCAACGGAAAGTCGATATGGCTCCGTGGCTGCAAGGGAAACAACCTTAAGCATGTCGACGTGGAGTTTCCGCTCGGCAAACTGCTTGTCGTTACGGGCGTGTCAGGCTCGGGAAAGAGCACACTCGTCAACGAAACGTTGCAGCCTATCCTCTCCCAGCACTTCTACCGGTCGTTGAAGAAGCCGATGCCCTACGATTCCATTGACGGAACAGACTATATAGATAAGGTGGTAAACGTCGATCAGAGTCCGATCGGGCGTACACCGCGCAGCAATCCGGCCACCTACACGGGCGTATTCTCAGATATTCGCCGGTTGTTTGTCAATCTTCCCGAAGCCAAGATACGCGGTTACAAGCCCGGACGGTTTTCGTTTAACGTGCGTGGAGGGCGTTGTGAGGCTTGCGGCGGCAACGGTTATAAAACCATAGAAATGAACTTTCTGCCCGACGTGATGGTACCTTGCGAGGTCTGCCACGGTAAACGCTACAATCGAGAAACGCTTGAAGTGCGCTTCAAAGGGAAATCTATAGCCGACGTTCTCGACATGACGGTAAATATGGCAGTGGAGTTCTTCGAGAATGTACCTCAGATTCTCCCACGCATTAAGGCTCTGCAGGATGTCGGACTGGGCTATATCAAGCTCGGACAAAGCTCCACTACCTTGTCGGGCGGTGAGAGTCAGCGGGTAAAACTTGCCACCGAACTTGCCAAGCGCGATACAGGCAAGACGCTTTACATACTTGACGAACCTACCACGGGACTGCATTTCGAGGATATCCGCATCTTGATGGGTGTGCTTCAGCGACTTGTCGACCGCGGCAATACGGTACTTATCATTGAGCACAACCTTGATGTCATCAAGCTGGCCGACTATATCATCGATATGGGACCCGATGGTGGACGCGACGGCGGGCGTATTTTGTCTGCCGGGACTCCCGAAGAGGTTGCCCGAAACGGTAGTGGTGCCACATCAAGTTTTCTCCGTTCAACTCTCTGTCTACAGCCATCTAATTCGTAGTTCTCTAAGAAAATGGCATCCCAAATACCCTCGTCTGTCCGCAATATAGTTGTTTACCTATCGGACCTGACGAGGGGGGAATCTGTCCCTATAAATGGGAGTGTGTCAAAACTTTACACGCTCTCTTTTATACTTATCTGTCAGGATATACAGTTTCGGTTCTGTTGCTTTTTTACTTCTTTACTTTCGGTATCCGAATCCCTCTGCCTGAGTCAGGTGCTTACATGTCTGCCATCTAAAACCCTATACCCTTTTGTTGAAAACCCACGAGGGTTTTGCCGGAAACCCTATACCCTTTTGCCGAGGAGGTCGGCACCGGACAGCGGTCGACAGGGTGTTAGCAGGCTGTCTGTCGGGCGTATCCGAGGCAGGTATGCCTGTTCTTCATCGCGTCTTTCGCTATATTCGTATCAGGTTCTATGTGGAAGATGTATTGTTGGATGTGGTGTATTTAAGAAAGGAAGTACCCCTTGGTGATTGGGTTCAGAAAGCATCAAGGCACAATGACTTAAGGGAATAAGAAAGCTCGGTCGCAAGAAAGTCTGAGCTTTGTGCATAAAAAGATGATGTGTTCATTTTGAAGTGCCCCCGAAAAGTTGGACGTTAATTATTAAGTTCTCTATTATTGCTGTCCGGTAAAACTTTTCTCTCCAATTTATTGTAATAAAGAATGCTTATAAAAAACACCGGACACCAATATTAATCTATCTTCATTGATTCCATACTTTTTATGGATATGTCCAAAAGACATTCCATCCTCCAACAGATGCATGTAAAATAGCAGATCAGATACAGATTTATGTTTTCGTTTCTTTATGTTCATAATAAAACCCCGAAAGTTTATTGTCTAACTTTCGGGGTTCCTATCAAATAGGCATACCCTTTCTTTCATCTTGGAGGTGCCTGGCGGAATCGAACCGCCCTACACGGTTTTGCAGACCGTTACCTAACCTCCCGGCCCAGGCACCATTAACTTGTTCTCAAGAATTGTTGGGTTGTTCTCTGTAGAACGGATGCAAAAGTAATCAAAAGAATCTTACTGACCAAACTTTTACTTTATTTTTTATTGCTGTCCGCTAAAAGTTTTTCTCGCAATAAAAATTAGGCTGAAACACAAGAGAGAGCCTCAGCCTTTTTGGTTACCTTTGTTTTCCTCACAAAAAAACATAACCATGCTCAAAGGTACACATTTTAGCGGACAGCAATAATATTTTATCTATGGATTTACTCTGCCACCGGTCGCACCGAGAAACCGTACGCCAAAGGGATGTTGTACAGCGGGTACACGCCGCCCGAGCTGAAGTACAGGTTGCAACCGCCACCCCCGCCGTACGGGACGGCCGACCAACACTGACCGAAGTCGCCCACGAAGAACAACGAACCGCTACTGTTGTCGCGAACGCCCGAAGCAGGGAACGTAACGGTGTTCGTGCCTGTCTTGGACTTGAAAGTCCAACCCCTATCAAAGCTGCCTTCAACGTTGAACTCGGACGAGTTGGTGGTATTCTGTCCCGTAGTGGTGAAGCCCGAGAAAGCATTGGAGGCCGGCATCTTCAAGCCGACGGGGCAAGGATCATAGATGGTCTTGACGACAGCATTATCGTTGAACCTTACTGTCGTGTTGTCCATCGACCAAAGGTTATAATGAGTGTTGTAACTTATATACCAACCTGGGCCGCTTGTGTAGAAGTTCTCCGGGTGCTGGATTCCATTCTGAATGGATATGTTGTCGCCGGCATTCTTGTTGAACGAACCGTCGGCAATGGCATCCGTGCCGGGGAAAGCATCTTTGCGGCCGAACTGGTAATACGTGGGACCAAACTCTTTGACACTGCCGGGATTCTGCTTGATGTCGATGTAGCCGAACTGTTTGACGCCGCCGTTGGCGGGAATCTGTTCCACCTTGATACGTGCCACGCGCGGCTTGGAGTAAGTACTTGCTTCCCACTTGTAGTAAGCGAAGCCGAGTGTCTGTTTCGTAAAGCTGTAGGTAACGTTTTGGTGGTTAGTGATGGGAGGCAGGATATTGAGCACATCGTCATGGTCGAACCATAGATGCCACGACCATACAACAGTGCCGCCTTTGGTCACGGCGATGACGGCATTGCCGTTCTTGATTTTATCCTGTGGAATGTGGAAGTGAACGAAAGCGTTCGTACCGCTGCCCTCGATGCCGAGACTGCTGGCTTCAACAATGCCGCTCTGATCAGTCCATACGATCTTCGCTCCGTCGGGAGTGTTGGCCCCACTGTTGGTTAGGGTAATCCAAGGATTGTCAATGTCGACACCGGCGTGATCCTTGAAGTGACGCAGGATATAAAATTCATTGGGTGTGCCGGTCGGTGCATTGCTGATATAAGCGTGAGGATTAGGAGTGCCGCCCTTGATGGCATTGCCATAAACCAACGGGATCTTGTAATAGCCAGGAGCGGAGATCAGGTAAGAATTGGCGGTATTCTCAACGGTCGCACCTCCAGTATGATTGGAGAGGTTATAGTAGTTGCCGGCACTACCTTTGGGCGTAGCATCATGCAACACCTTGTTGTAGGCAGCTAACTTGTCAATGATGGGGGCTTTCTGCACGGTAGCTGCGCCACTCTCGCTGCCCGAAGTAACACCGTCGCCACTCGTCAAACTCAACGAGGTAAGCCATGTGGGCTTGGTATCGCTAAGCGTAGACCACGTACTACCGCCGTCACTGCTCTCCTGATAGCCGACCACTTTCCATTTCACCGGCTGTTGTGTGCCGCCTGACTGACGATAGCTTTGGATGGTATAGTTGCCGGCAGCGGTTTGGTCATAAGCAACGGGAGTGGTCGGGCCGGTAACGTTCAGCGTGTAGATCCAGTTGGAGGTAATCTGCGAAAGAGCGTATACCTTGGTGGTACCGGGCTTCCATGTGC
>CAUVFB010000064.1:0-7954 GCA_963551095.1 uncultured Prevotella sp.
CCACCCTCTTAAGAATTCCCTTGGGTTACTTCAAATCAGCAACCTTGCTGTCTATGTAGGTTACAGCGTGTGTAGGAATCTGATTGAAGAGATCGATAATTTCACGCACAGTGTGCTCTTCCTCTACCTGCTCGTCGATATACTTATCGATAAAGTTCTGAGAAGCGCGGTCGTTCTCCTCATCTGCAACGTCGGCGAGCCGGTTTATCAGCTCCGTAACATGCTGTTCGTGCTTGAGGGTTTCTTTGAAAATCTCTTCTGCGTCTTTCCAAGTGGTAGGAACAGCATCGATAGTACCGAAGCTGGCCTTTCCGTTGCGGCGGCAAACAAAGTCGGCCATGTCCAGTGCGTGAGCACGTTCTTCCTCTGCCTGCTTGGCCATCCAGCCTGCAAAACCTTTCCACCCTTCGTTGCGGAACCAGAACGACATTTGGAGATAGAGATTAGACGACCATAATTCTGCTGTAATCTGTGCGTTGAACGCATCCTGCATTTTCTTGCTGATATCCATAACTTACCTTTTTACTTTAGTGATTTGTATTCGCTGCAAAGGTAATGATTCCTTAACAGATGCACAAATAGGGCGGATTTGATTAACAGTATATTAACGCGAAGCTTGCCCCTATCGTTGAGTTATGTCAAGCAATGGCTGCTGCGCCATATATGAGAACGATGTAGCGGATAATCTTTCCTGCGGCTATGGAAAGAATGGAGAGGGGGATGTTGGCGCGGGTGAGTCCGAGTACGATGGTAATGGCACTGCCGAGAATGGGCACAAAGGCAAAGAATCCCATCCATGCGCCGTGGCCTGCCATGAAGCGTCGGGAACGGTCGAGCGACTTTCGGTCTACGTGCAGGTATCGTTCTATCCAGTCGAGATTGCCCAAACGTCCGATGCCGTAGTTGAACATGGCACCGGCGACATTGCCTATGCTGCCATAGATAATCAGGGAGACGGGATGAAGTCCGGCAGCAAGCAGTCCGAGCATCACAACCTCACTGCTGAACGGAAAGAAGCTGCCGGCCAGAAAAGCCGAAATGAGCATTCCCCAGTAGCCGTAGTCTAAAAGAAGGTTGGTAAGAAAGTCCATAAGTTGTATGCAGTGAGGACAAGTGTGAGGACGGCGAGTATGCGGAAAGTGATGTCGCTCAGCTTGCTGTGGGTGAGGGCAATGTAGTGTCCGATAAGGGGGGAGGTGGAAACGATGATGATTCCGAGCAGTATCTCATAGTGCTGGGGCTGTAGAACGATGAAGACTATGGCTGCAATGTCTATCGTGATGAATATTTGGTGAAGCAGACGGGTACGGATGTTGTCGCGTCGACGCTGCAGCAGCACGTGCGGGATACCGATAAACGCACAGAGAAGTACCAGGCCAAGAGTGATAATCTGGTTTATTGAAAGTATGCTGTAGTTGAATAGGGATTGGAAGACTGCCATATCGGTGAAATGTTCGATGAGTCGCTCAGGTTGCTGCAAGACAATATAGTAGGCAGTCAGAAACAGATTCGGGAAGATGAGTCCGAAGATAGATGAGACGAAACTGCGCAGACTCATTGCAAGGAGGTTGGTACGCATAACGATCCACAGTAGGGGCACGAAGAAAAGCGACTGTACCCAAACTACGCTGCAGAGTCCGATGCAGAGGAAAGAATAGAAAGTCCAACCAGGCGACTCTGTGTCCTGATAGCAGCGGAAAGCGGTCGTGTAGTAGCCTACGCTACACAGGACAACGATGGCTGCCCGTGTGGAGGAAAACTGAAATGTTGCCATCGTTGTCATAGCGAGGAATGCACTGGAAACAATGCGGCTATAGATACGGATGAGTGCGTTGCTGTTGTTCAGTTCCATCATCAGGTAGGTAGAGAAGAAAAGACACAGCAACGGCACTATGGCGTTATGGTCTAAGATCCCTACTGTTGCCCAAATGACAACAGCTATGGGCATCATTGTGGGAAGCAGCCATCGACTTTCCGCAATACGGTTCTGTAAGCGTTTTGTTTCCATATATCCCTTGCATCCTCTGACTCCCGGAATAGTCAGAGATCCTTTCCGATATCCCTGCGGAAATATTTGTCTTTGAAATCGATCTTAGCAGCCTCGGTGAAACTTCTTTGCAGAGCTTCTTCTTTGTCGCGTCCGTAGGATGAAACGGCGATAACACGGCCGCCGGCAGTAACGACCTGTCCGTCTTTCAGGGCAGTTCCGCTGTGGAAGACAACCGAGCCCTCTACTCGGTCAAGTCCGCTGATGGGATAACCCTTGACGTACGCTTCGGGATAACCGCCACTGACGAGCATCACACATACGGCTGCACGGTCGTCAAACGCTATCGTCTGCCGGTCAAGCGTGCCGTCAGCAACACCTTCGAATAGGTCGACGATGTCGCTTTTCAGGCGTAGCATGACGCTTTCCGTTTCAGGATCGCCCATGCGGCAATTGTATTCGATAACCATTGGATTTCCCTCAACGTTGATGAGACCGAAGAAGATGAAGCCTTTATAGTCGATGTTCTCTTCGCGAAGCCCCTCTATTGTGGGGCGGATAATGCGTTCGTCTACTTTTTGCATCCACTCCTTGGTGGCAAAGGGAACAGGTGAAACGCTGCCCATACCACCTGTATTCAGCCCCGTATCGTGCTCGCCGATGCGCTTGTAGTCCTTGGCTTCGGGCAGAATCCGGTAGTGTTCGCCATCGGTCAGCACGAATACAGAACACTCTATGCCCGACAGAAATTCTTCGATGACGACCTTTTCTGATGCGTTGCCAAACATTCCGCCGAGCATCTCACGCAATTCCCACTTGGCTTTGTCGAGTGTCGGCAGGATGAGCACACCTTTCCCGGCTGCCAGTCCGTCGGCTTTGAGTACGTAAGGAGCTTTCAGCGTCTTTAGGAAGCGCATTCCGTCTTCTATGGTTGTACCGTCGAAAGTCGCATAAGCAGCGGTAGGAATATGGTGTCGTTTCATAAAGGCTTTGGCGAAATCTTTCGAACCTTCAAGTACAGCACCAGCCTTTGAAGGACCGATAACGGATATAGAAACTGTGCGGGGGTCGTGCTTGAACTCGTCGTAGATGCCGTTGACCAACGGACCTTCCGGTCCGACGACTAGCATATCCACTTTCTGCTCCACGGCAAAGTCCTTCAGCTTGCCGAACTCGTTTATTCCGATGGCTACATTCGTACCCACGGAAGCTGTTCCGGCATTACCCGGTGCGATAAATAGTTGTTCACACTTCGCACTCTGCGTGATTTTCCATGCTAAGGCGTGCTCACGGCCACCGCTGCCTAATAATAGTATTCTCATAAAAATCTGTTTATCCCCAATCGTTCATTGAAAAGTCTGTCTGCATATAGTAAGTCTCCCGTCATTTATCACAGCGTTTGCTACGGCGTAGCAAACCTTTCGACAGATTGAGGTTCATCCTTGATTGTGGTAGGTTTATGAACCATTGGGTGGGAGTTATCAATAGGATGGAAGGAATATCCCGACGGGAGAACAATCATGGGGACGAACCCTTTTGATACTGTCTGTTGATTACTTCAGATAATCCTCGAAATATTGCGTAATTCGTTCGTGCAGATGTACGCTCTGATGCCCTCGCATATTGTGCGGTTCACCGGGATAGACGAAGAAGTCGGGTTGTGTACCGGCAGCAATACATGCCTTAAGGAAAGAATAGGCATGTTGAGGAACTACCACGGGGTCGTTGAGACCGATGATGATCTGTAGTTTTCCCTTCAAGTCTTTTGCCTTGCCGAGCAACGATGTCTGAGCGTATCCTTCGGGGTTGCTCTGTGGAGTATCCATATAGCGTTCACCGTACATGACTTCGTACCATTTCCAGTCGATGACAGGACCGCCTGCCACACCTACCTTGAATACTTCTGGGTGATTGGTAATGAGTGAGATGGTCATAAAGCCGCCGAACGACCAGCCGTGAACGCCCATCCGATCCTTGTCTACGTAGGGCAGCGACTGCAAGAACTTCACGCCCTGCATCTGATCCTTCATTTCTTCCTGTCCGAGATGGCGGAAAGTAGCTTGTTCGAAAGCCTTGCCTCGATTCTCGCTGCCTCTATTATCAAGAATGAAAAGTAGATAGCCTTTCTGTGCCATGTAGGTTTCCCAAGAACGAGAACCATAATGCCAGGTCGCATCAACGTTGTGTGCATGAGGACCACCGTACACATAGATGACGGTTGGATACTTCTTTGACGGGTCGAAGCCGATGGGTTTCACCATTCTCCAGTAAAGATCGGTCGTTCCGTCGGTTGCTTTCAGCGTACCACAGTCGTATTCCGGAATATTATAGCCTTCCCATGGATTCTTGGATGTGATCCAGTTGATACGTGAGGGTTTAGCTGCAACCTGGATGAGGTCTATCTTTCGCGGTACGGTGGGTTCACTGTAAGAGTCGCAGAGCACCATGCCATTGTCGGAAGGCGTAGCGAAATGGTACCCCTTTCCATTGTCGAGAAGCGTTCGCTTACCCGTTTCGGTGTCGACACTCCAAATGTTCCGCTGGATGGGCGAGCATTCGTTGGAAGCATAGATAATCGACTTCGTCTTGCTGTTGAAGCCCAGTATCTCCATGACTACCCATTGTCCCTTGGTCAGCTGGCGGATTTCTTTCCCCTCCTTATCATATATATAAAGGTGGTTATAGCCGTCGCGCTGGCTCTGAAGAATAAACTCGTTACTGTTCCAAGGCAGGAATTGAATCGGATGAGTGGGTTCTACGTACTTCGAATCGGTTTCGCGATAGAGTTCTGCGAGTTTATTGCCGGTAGCGGCATCGTAGGATACGAGGCGGCAATCGTTTTGGTCGCGATTCAATTCAAACATATAGATGATCTTGCTATCCGTGCTCCATGCTATGTTGGTGAAGTAGCGGTCGGTCGGATCACCAGCCTTGAGATAGACGGTCTTGCCCGTCTGCAGGTTGTATACGCCTACAGTAACCTTGTGCGAAGTTTCGCCTGCCATTGGATAGCGGAGAGGGGCTGCCTTGGCTGCGCGTGATTCGCCGTCTTGAGGAGTCCAGTCGAGTTCGGGAACATCAATCAGCGGATAGCTGGCAACCATACTTTGATCCATCCGATAGAATGCCAATTGATAGCCGGAGGGGCTCCAATAGAGTCCGCCGTCAATGCCGAACTCGTCCCGGTGTACTGCCTGTCCGTAGACAATATCGCTCGAACCGTCGGTAGTCAGCTGCTTTTTGTTGCCCGAAGCATCCATTACGTAGAGCTGATTATCGAGTACGTAAGCCGTAGCATCCGATGTTTTGTTCCACTTGCGTGCTTGCGTGTTCTGTATGCGTTTCCATCTCTTCTCCAGTTTGTGCCTTTTGAAGTCGACGAGCATGTTCTCATGGCCATTCACAACAAGCACAACAGGCTTGTCGCTGTACGGGAAACTGGCAGAGTAAAGGTGCCTTACCTTCTCATTGTCGTCAGTCAGCCCTGCCCATTTGTTGATATCGTCAAGTGAGAACAGTTGCTTTTCCCTGCCCGTCTTGGTGTCGACGAGCGAGCAATAATCTATTTCTGTACGTACAAGCTGATTTCCCCACCACGTCGTGTAGCGGTTTTCGGGGCGCATGTTGTGATAGTTGTTACCACCAAAGTTGAGGTCTTCGAGGGTGAAAGTCTTTTGCTGTGCCATTGTCGGTGTTGGAGCAGCAAGTGCAAGGCTGCATGCCATTCCTAAGATTGCAAGTTTTCTCATAGGTCAAGAAAGAAGTTTCCCCTCTGCCTAAATCTCTTCCCGTAGCTTCTGTATCATAGAAAGTGGAGCAGAGAACCTTGTCGGGTGTGGGGGGAAGAATTGTTGTTGTTATTGTTTGTTGAATTCTTATTGATATAGTCCGCCGGACAATCTCTGTAGAAGCGTGTGATATGCCGGCAAGATATTGATACTTCAACCGAAGTCGTACTCAGTCTTCGGCTGAGAAGCGACGGTTGCCGCGAGGTTTGAAAGGTTTACCTCCTTTTCTGTCTCTGTTGCTACGGTCAGTCCAATTAGAACGTCCATTGCGTTTGAAGCGATTGTCGAAATGGTCGTCTTTGCCGAATCGTGCAGGCTTGCGGTTGCGGTGCCCATCGTAATCTCCTTTGAACTTCGCATCTCCGAAGAGTTTGTGTTGCAGGCTGTGAAAAGTGAAAGAACGGATGTCTGATTCCTCGTTCTCCTCTTGTTCGTCAAGTCGTTTCTTAAATTCGCGTTCTTTCTTGAAACGATGCTTCTGTGCCATTTCCTGCTTTTCTTCCTCTGTCTTTACGATACCGCCTTCGTGGCGGAAGTCGCTCATCTTTCCGTCGAAGAGCTGATAGCGACGGAACTCACACTCCAGCGAACCGTTATATACAGGAATCTTGATGCTCGGCTTGAGTCCTATCTGTCGGAAACATTCTTCCCGGTAGGACAGAACCCATGCGTCGTTGCCTATGAACTGATGTTTCAGGCGTTCGCCTATCATCTTGTAGGTAGCTAAAAGGTTCGGAGTAGAGATGCGTTCACCGTAGGGCGGATTGACGATGAGGATGCTTTTCTGTTTCGGCTGGACGAAATCCTTAAAGTCCTGACACTCGACGGTGATGTCGCGCGACAGTCCTGCTGCTGCTGCATTGAGGCGTGCGGTGTTGACAGCTTTCATGTCGCTGTCGTAGCCGTAGATATGGTGGGTGAACTCACGCTCGTCTGAATCATCATTGTATATCATATCGAACAGCTCCTGGTCGAAGTCGGACCACTTCTCAAATGCAAACTCCTTGCGGAAAACGCCTGGCGAGATGTTCCGCGCAATAAGGGCAGCCTCGATGGGCAGTGTGCCCGAACCACACATAGGGTCGATAAAGTCGGTTTCTCCCTTCCATCCGGTCATTAAAATCATTCCGGCAGCAAGCACTTCATTCAATGGTGCTTCCACATGCTCCTGTCTGTAGCCACGCCGATGGAGCGATTCGCCACTCGAATCAAGCGACAGCGTGGCATCGTCTTCGGCGATATGAATGTTCAAACGTATATCGGGATTGCTGACAGATATGTTGGGGCGGTCGCCGGTCTTATCCCGGAACTGATCAACGATGGCATCCTTGACCTTGTAGGTAACGAAGCGCGAGTTGGTGAACTCTTCGGAGTAGACCACCGAATCGACCGAGAACGTCTTCCCCTTGAGAATGTATTGGCTCCAGTCTATCTTCCTCACCTCGTTGTACATATCCTCCGCGCTCTTCGCCTTGAATTTGGCGATGGGCTTGAGAATTCGGATTGCAGTGTGCAACTGGAAGTTGGCGCGATACATCAGTTCCTTGTTGCCGGTGAACGAAACCATCCGTCGTCCGGTCTGCACGTTGTTGGCACCTAATTGGGTCAGCTCCTGTGCCAAGACGGGTTCAAGTCCCATGAAAGTCTTGGCGATGAGTTCAAATTCTTGCATTATGTTGTCTTTGTTTTTATTCTTTTGTGTTCGAGCCATTGTTTGCCCTTGTACGGTGTATAGTGTAGAACGATCTCGCCGTCTTTTCCAACTAATCTTTGAAGTTTCAAAATGTTGTTGTGAGCGCGCTTGCAAAGATACGCAATATTCTTGTCAATGCTGATGAAGTGCGTGCTTTTTTAGTCGGGCAGAGGACGAGGCGCATGCCTCAAGGGCAAAGGAGACAGCATCATCGGAGCCGTTATCCCCGTCGTAGGTGTATTGCTGTTCTTCTGTATAAACAATGTTTTCAGCGCAACACACCCCATACAAACCCATCTTTGCGTGGGACATGTTCAACTATACCTTAGGAACGACGAAAGTCTTCCCTTAGGAACGACGGAAGTCTTCCCTTAGGAACGACGAAAGTCTTCCCTTAGGAACGACGAAGGTCTTCCCTTAGGAACGACGAAAGTCCTTCCTTAGGAACGACGAAGGTCTTCCCTTAGGAACGACGAAAGTCCTTCC
>CAUVFB010000065.1:0-7832 GCA_963551095.1 uncultured Prevotella sp.
GACAAGTCTGTGATATTCCTATTGGCTGCTGTGGCTATGGAGGAAACAAAGAAGACGTATGCCGGAAGAATATATCAATTTAAAAACTGGAATGAGAATATAAAAAACGAATGGAAAGAGAGTATAGAATAAAAAGAATACTTACACACTTTGAAAGACAGTACCGTCAGTTGCTTCTTTTTTAGGAGATTATCTGCCAAAAAGTATAATGCTCAACTTGAGCAAATGTCCCGGTAAACGACGGGAGAATTTCCATTATACAACGACGATGATACCTGCCCGAGAAAGAAAAAAGATAGTCTTGATAGAAAACTCCGCTTCATTGCGAGTTATGAGAAATTCGAAACATTGTACAAGGCCATTCTTCTTTCACCTGTCAAAGAACATTCGCGAGGGGAAATAAGCGAAATGCCCGACGCTTCACAGCGTCGGGCATTCAATCTCAATAGGTATTAGTCATTCTAAGGTAAAAAGATTGTATTCAGGATAACGATTGCAAAGATATGGAATTATTTTTTTACAACCAAACAATTCTGAAATAAATTATTGTAAAACAGAAAAAGATAGGAATTAAATGTAGGCTGCCCAATGTGGGAGGAATGGGTGGCGCATACAGAAGATTCTGAGCCAGTCTTAATTGAACGGATTATGATTCAGAACAGAAAAAAATAATTATCTTTGCACCATAAACAGAAACGACAAGCATGAACACGACAGAGAACAATACGAGCGAAGAAAAGCGCAGCCTTAGCTTCGTAGAACAACTGATAGAGGAAGATCTCGCAGAAGGCAAGAACGAACGAAAGATACAGACACGCTTCCCGCCGGAACCCAACGGATATTTGCACATCGGGCACGCCAAGGCCATCTGCATGGACTTCGGAGTAGCAGAACATTACAACGGAGTCTGCAACCTGCGCTTCGACGATACCAATCCAAGCAAGGAGAATACGGAATACGTAGAGAATATTCTCCACGACATCAGCTGGCTCGGATTCAAATGGGGAAGCATCTACTATGCAAGCGACTATTTCGAGAGATTGTGGAACTTCGCCGTATGGATGATTAAAAACGGACATGCCTACGTCGATGAACAAACTGCCGAACAGATAGCCGAACAGAAGGGAACACCCACTGAAGCCGGCAGCCCCTCGCCATACCGTGACCGTCCCGTGGAAGAAAGTCTTGCCCTCTTCGAAAAAATGAACGCCCCGGAAGCAGAGGAAGGAAGTATGGTGCTGCGCGCTAAGCTCGACATGGCCAGCCCGAACATGCACTTCCGCGATCCCATCCTATATCGCATCATCCATACGCCGCACCATCGCACGGGAACGAAGTGGAACTGCTATCCGATGTATGACTTCGCACACGGACAGAGCGACTACTTTGAAGGCGTTACCCATTCTATCTGCACGCTGGAGTTCGTCCCCCACCGTCCGCTCTACGACAAATTCGTCGACCTCCTCAAGGTATACGACGGTACGGCAGACCACCTCAGTGACAACCGCCCACGCCAAATAGAGTTCAACCGGCTCAACCTCACCTATACGGTCATGTCGAAACGAAAGCTCCATACACTGGTCGACGAACACTACGTAAGCAGCTGGGACGACCCGCGCATGCCGACCCTAAGTGGAATGCGCCGCCGTGGCTACTCTCCCGAATCCATCCGCAATTTCATTGACTCCATCGGATATACGAAGTTCGATGCCCTGAACGACATGGCACTACTCGAGGCCGCCGTGCGCGACGACCTCAACAAGAAAGCCATCCGAGTGAGTGCTGTACTTGACCCCGTGCGGCTTGTCATCACCAACTATCCCGACGAAATGAGCGAGGAGATGGAAGCCATCAATAATCCCGAAAACGCAGCCGACGGCACACATACGATTACTTTCTCGAAGAATCTTTGGATAGAGCGTGCCGACTTTATGGAGGATGCGCCGAAGAAGTTCTTCCGCATGACCCCCGGAAAGGAAGTCCGCCTAAAGAATGCCTACATCGTGAAATGCACAGGATGCACCAAGGATGTTCAAGGCAGAATCACAGAGATTCAGGCCGAATACGATGCCGAGAGTAAAAGTGGCATGCCGGGAGCAGGCCGGAAAGTGAAAGGTACCCTTCACTGGGTGAGTGTGGCTCATTGCCTAAAGGCCGAGGTACGCGAGTACGACCGGCTGTTCAGCGTCGAGAATCCCTCTGCCGACGAACGCGACTTCCGTGAGTTGCTCAACCCTGCAAGTCTCACCGTTCACACCGACTGCTATGTAGAGAGCTACCTTGCCGACAGCAAGCCCGGCGACTATCTGCAGTTCCAGCGAACGGGCTATTTCACTCCCGATACCGAATCCAAAGAAAGCCATCTTGTCTTTAATAAGACCGTAGGACTGAAAGACACCTGGGCTCGACAGAAAGCTAGGAATTAGTTGCTCCCTTGCAACCGACCCCTGATCCTCAGTAACCCTTTTTCTCCTGCTCACTGGGATTTATCTAAATCCTTAGAACATCTCATCAAAACAGACCCATTGTGGAAAATTACTACGACAACGAAGAGTTCCGGCATATCCTCAGCCAATACGAGGCTATGAAAGACGGAAACGGTGGTTGCCTGCTCGAAGCTGAAGAACTGGCAGAGATAGCCGAATACTACCGAAACCTAAATCGCTACGAAGAGACCAATGACGTGATAGAGTATGCCCTCAACCTCTACCCAGGAGCATTAGAGCCTCTTGTAATCAAAGCACACATGGCTCTAGAGGACAAGGATGATCCCGATGAAGCCAATACTATTGCCGAGCAGATTACAGACAAAAACGACCCCGACTACTTCTGCCTCAAGGCTGAGATTCTCCTCGCTACCCACAAGAAAGATGAGGCCAGCGACTATCTCGCCGATAAGTTGCACAATGTCATCAGCCCAGAGGAACGTGAGGATTTCATCATCGCCTGCGCCCTGCTCTTCTCCAGCTACAACGAACTCCAAGAGGCCAAGATATGGCTCAGTGTCTCCGCCGACCAAGACTCCATCGAGCATCAGGAAATACTCGGCCACATACTCAGCGATTGCGGCGATGCAGAGGGCTGCGAAAAAGTCCTTGAGAAGCTCCTTGATGCCAATCCATACTCCACCCGATATTGGGGGTTGCTCGCCCAAAGCCAATTTCTTAGGTGCGACTTTCAATCTTCGGTAAATTCAAGCGACTTCGCACTCGCTATCGACCCCAACGATGCATTAGCCAACCTCTATAAGGCCAATAGTCTATTCGGCTTGCACGACTACGATGGTGCTCTTAAGCATTACGAGAAATACCGCGAAAACGCTTCCTACATCGACCTGGGACAGTTCTACGTAACCCTTTCTAATCTCTACTTCGCCAAGGGCGAAATTGTCAAGGGTCTCGAATGCTATCAGAAAGCCATTTTGGAGGCCGACGATAAGCGTGCTGCCTGTGTCCACATTGGCATTTCACTCTACAGCAACGGAATCATAGATATGGCATACGCCCTTTTGGCCGTCAACCTAATGGCTGTAGACGAAAGTTGGACGACGGGCTACGCACAGCTTGCCCGTTGCTGTTATGAGCTGAACAATGAGGCAGAGTACGACCTTTGGATGCGTATTGCCATCGAGCGAAGTCCCGACGAAAGCAAAGAACATCTAGGGGATCTCTATCCCGAGGATACAGATCCGGCCGACTATCCAAACATCCCAGTCGTATTTCCCAAACAGAAGACTCCGACTGACAGCGAGCCTTCTACCGATTCTGACCCCACTTAATTCCGCTTGTCCCTGGAGACAACAATAGCTTCACATCAGAACAGAACACAGTACGAACAGAACTCAAACACGCCTATGGGCTTCATTAACACTCTCCTCTCACAACTCAACTACGGTACCATCTTCCTCCTCATGCTCCTGGAGAGCACCGTCATTCCCGTGCCGTCCGAACTCGTTGTCGCTCCCGCCGCCTATCATGCTGCTGCAGGTAATCTCGACATTTGGCTCGTAGTCATCTTCGCTACTCTCGGAGCCAATTGCGGAGCTACCATCAACTATCTTGCCGGCTACTATCTCGGCCGCCCAATTATCTACCGCTTTGCCAACAGTAAGTGGGGTAGAATGTGCCTTCTCAATCAAGAAAAAGTAGAGAAGAGCGAACACTATTTCGACCGCCACGGCATGGTCGCCACTATTACGGGCAGACTTCTCCCAGGCATCCGACATCTTATTTCAATTCCCGCCGGTCTTTCCAGAATGAATTACTGGCGGTTCCTTCTTTATACCACTGTCGGTGCAGGCGCATGGCACACTGTCCTTGCCCTCCTCGGCCACTATCTCCACTCCTTCGTCCCCGAGTCGCAACTCCACGCCCGGATTCTAGAATATGGGGAATACATTAAGTACACCCTCCTTATCCTCGTCGCCATCGCTCTGCTCTACCTCGTGTTCAGACGAAAGCTAAAGCGACAGGGTTAATTGGTAATCATCCGACTTTGATAATTCAATGTCCCAACTTCAAAGCTAAAAAGTTCTATGTTCAGAGTTCAAAGTTCAATGTCTAAAGTTCTATCCTCTGATAAGGAGCGCACCCTGACAGAAAAGGCGCGCACAGGCGATGCCGATGCACTGGAACGACTCACCAATGCCAACCTCCGCTTCGTCATCTCCATCGCACACCAATACAGCGGAAAAGGACTCAGTGAAGACGACCTTATCAGCGAAGGCAACATCGGGCTGATGAAAGCCATCCGCCGATACGACCCACTTCGAGGCATCCGCCTTGTAGTCTATGCGGCTCCTTATATCCGTCGATCCATAGAAGAGGCCATTCGTGATCAAGCACAACTCTTCCGGTCTTCCGACAGAGCAAGCACAAACTCTCCGCGGAAGTATCCCAACACCCTTTCCATCGACCGCCCAATTCCCGCAGGCAGCTCCGGAAACTTCACGCTCCAAAGCGTCATAGAGAATAAAGATTCCCCACAGGCCGACCAAACCCTCGACAGGCAGACGCTTAACCGAACCCTCCGACAGGGATTCGCCGTTCTCGACGATCGCGAACAGAAAGTCATCTCCCTCCTATACGGACTTGATGCCGCTCCCTGCACGATGGCAGAAGCTGCCGGAAAGATGGGGCTCCGGCGGGAGCGTGTCCGGCAAATCCGAAATAAAGCCCTCCGTAAGCTCAAGAAAAAGCTCCGGTAACCAATAACAAAGAATCATGTCTATCAACGAGACCATCAGTACAGCTATCAGTAAGTCCATCGACCGCCAACTCAACGAAGCCATCCACCTACTCCGCCCCCTTTACGAGCAGAAACCATCGCTCATCGGACACGACGAATTCGAAGACATCGCTAAAGGATTTCATTTGATGCAGGAATACATGCTCCGTGGATTCGCCGACCCGCAGCGCGAGAAGCTGTACAACACATTGGTTCAGCGGCTATACCGAGTTGCCGTTGACCTGCAGATCAGTTGGAACTGCAAGAACGTAGGCGCGTATATTACAGCATTCCACATCAGCAACCACCTGAACATGAGCCACGACTTCATCCGTTCGGTCTTGGAAGGATTCGTTTCAGACGTAGCCATGCTCTCGTTAGAATCAGAAGAGATAATACAGAACGAGCGGTCGGCAGCTCTCTACGAACGGCACGCTGTCTTCATGGAACGGCTTTTCAACACGCTTTGGATTTCCTGCCAGTGGACAGCCGATGACGAAAACTTCTATTCCGACCTGCTTCTCTCTCCGACTGTCGACCCCGGCGATCAGCAGCTCATCCTTTCTGCGCTGCTCGTTGCCAATATGAACCACTTCGATATCCACAAGTTCAAGACACTGACGACCGTCTACCTCCGCTCGGATGACGAACGCATAAAGCAGCGCGCCCTCGTTGCATGGGCACTCACAACCCTCGACGACATGGACATTTTTCCCGAACAACACAGAGACGTGGAAACAGTGTGCAGCGACCAACGCTCCTCGCGCCAGCTGCTCGAATTTCAAATGCAACTCTTCAGCTGTATGGATGCAGAGAAAGACTACGAACACATACAGCGCGACATCATGCCCGACATCATGCGCAACTCCCGTCTCTCCATCAACCGCTTCGGAATACAGGAAAAGGAGGAAGACGAGATGGAGAATTTCCTCAGCGGCAGCAGTGAAGACGAGAAGATGGAGCAGATAGAGGAAAGCATACAACAGATGATGAAGATGCAGCAGCAAGGCTCCGACATCTACTTCGGCGGCTTCAGACAGATGAAACATTTCCCGTTCTTCGAGCGGATGGCCAACTGGTTCGCTCCGTTCTACACAGCAAACCCAGCACTCCGCCAGACAAGAGAGAAACTCGGGAGCAACCATTTCCTCCAGGTACTCCTGTCGCAGGGCAGCTTCTGCGATTCCGACAAGTACTCGCTTGCCCTGGCCATGCCTTCCGTCATCGAACGGATGCCCAAGGAGATGGCCGAGATGATAGGCACCAGCGATTCCATAGGCATTCCCCTCACAGGCATCGACACCGAGAACTCCACCTACATCCGCCGCATGTACCTACAGGATCTCTACCGTTTCTACCGACTCAACAACCATGCGTGCGACCTGATGAATCCCTTTGCTGACGACGGCATCAAACGGTTTTCTGCCAACGCTTTCTTCTTCGTCTGCAAGATATTCATGAACACACACCTTGACGCGTACAAACCGGCACTCGCCACTTACCTTTACCGGCACCACCACTACGCCGAGCTGCAGGAACTGCTTCCCACTTTCTATGAAGAAACGCTACAATATTACACACTCACGGGATACAGCAGTCTGCACCAAGGACATCTCTCAGTCGCAGCCGATAGTTTCAGCCATGCGCTGAACCTTCAGCCCGACGACGAATGGGCACTGAAAGGCAAGGCGCAGACTGCCATGGAGATGGAAGACTACAAACAGGCACTCAACGCATACAATGCACTGCTGCTCATACAGCCCGACAACGTGCCTGCCGAACTCAACCGCGCCATCGCACTGCTACGACTCGACCGCACCAAGGAAGCTCTCGACAATCTCTACCGGCTCGACTTCAACCGTCCCGACGACAACGTAAAGCGAATCCTCGCATGGACATTGCTCTGTGACGGCAACGCCACCAAGGCATCCCAACTTTACGCCCACTTGTTGTCCGGCACTCCCTCGGCTGAAGACTATCTCAATGCCGGCTATGCCGAATGGCTTCTGGGCAACATTCCCACCGCCGTTTCGCACTTCCGCCAATGGAACAGCCTGCGCGACACCTCCCTTTCCGACGAGTTCGACAAGGATTCCTATATGCTCGACAAGTACGACATCAGCTCCGCCGACCGCCTGCTGATGCAGAGCCTGGCCGACAGATGACGGAAAAGGCTTGCACAACTTTTCAAAGACATCAAAGCTTAAATCGTGTAAACATCCTAACTTGAGCAAACGCCAAAGCAAATGAAAAGAGGCGTGCCCATTGTGTGAGTAAATCCCACAAAACAAGGGAGTGTATCAAGATTTCACACTCTCTTTTGTACTCGTCTGTCAAAATACAGCTTCGGACCTGTGCTTCTTCACTTCCGTGCTTTCGGCATCTGAATCCCTCTGCCTGAGACAGGAGAGTCCACGCCTGCTGCTCAAAACCCTATACCCTTTTTACTGAAACCCTATACCTTTTCGGCAGAAATCCTATACCCTTTCGACAGAAACCCTATACCTTTTCTGCAGAAACCCTATACCCTTTCTGCAGAAACCCTATACCTTTTCGGCAGAAACCCTATACCCTTTCGGCAGAAACCCTATACCCTTTCGACAGAA
>CAUVFB010000066.1:0-7818 GCA_963551095.1 uncultured Prevotella sp.
CACAAGCTTTCTAAAACATTTTTACTCAAACATTTGGAAGATGTATCATCTTTTTGTAACTTTGAACCCGAAAACAAGAAGTCTATGCAACTTCTGTGCGTTCTCTCAAAAATATCTGAAATGGCTACAGATTGGCTACAGTAAAAATTGAGGTTCGGCTAAATTTCTGAATATCAAGGACTGATATAGGTAAGTTCATTTACCACCAGGTCCACTAAAAGAGAGGGCTGTAAGTTGTCAATAGCAACATACAGCCCTCTCTTGGTATGTTTGACCCGAGCATTGTCTGACGGATGAGAGTCCCGAGTAGGCCCTAATAACGGGAATTGCATAGCCGACGGCAAGGGTGTTCGTCGTGAGGTGAAATCTGAAAGAAAATGGGCGGACAGGCGGGAAGAAGGATAGGGGCGGGTTAGAGGAAGGTGTGCAGACTAACTTTCGCCTGAGAACTGCTTGATGCGCTGTTCTTCGGAGAGTTTGCAGATGAGGAGTGTCCCGTCTTTCTCGGCTACAATGTATCCGTCGAGTCCTTGTACGACGACTTTCCGGGCTTGGGTAGCATGGACGATGCAGTTTTTACTGTCGAAAATCCGGATGTCTTTTCCGATGGTGGCGTTTCCGTATAGGTCGCGTTGCGACTGCAGGAGGAGCGATCCCCAAGTGCCTAGGTCGCTCCATCCGAAATCGGCGGGGCAGACGAATATCTCTTCGGCCTTTTCCATGATGGCGTAGTCGACGGAGATGTTTTCACAGGTGGGATATGCGTTGTCGATAGCAGCCTGTTCGCCGGGGGTTGCGAGCGTGTCGGTGAGGTTCTCGAAGATTCTTGCGATTCCGGGTTGATAGACACGGAATGCGTTGATGATGGTTGGAAGACTCCATAGGAAGATTCCGGCATTCCAGTAGAAGTTGTTTTCCTGGATGTAGCGAATGGCAGTTTCGCGGTCGGGTTTTTCACGGAAGCGGTCGACTCTGTAGATTTCCTTATTGCGCGCGCTGGATACGGAGAGGTCGGCCTGTATATATCCATAGCCGGTTTCGGGGCGGTTCGGACGGATGCCGAGGGTTACGATTGCATCGGTTTCAGAGGTGAAGCGGAGACAGTTCCGGATGACCCGCTTGAATTCTGCAACATTGGTAACGAGATGGTCGCTCGGCGTAACGACGATATTGGCCTGAGGTGTGGTCTTTTTGATTCGCCAACTGACGTAGGCTATGCAGGGCGCAGTGTTTCTCCGGCAGGGTTCGCAGAGAATGTGATTCCGGGGCACATCGGGCAGCTGTTCAGCCACGGTGTCGGCGTACTTTGCATGGGTTACAATCCATACGTTTTCAGCAGGGATGATGGATTGGAAGCGGTCGTAAGTCAGTTGAAGCAGGGTTCTGCCCACACCGAGTACGTCGATAAATTGTTTTGGACACTGGGGAGTGCTCATGGGCCAAAAGCGGCTGCCGACTCCGCCTGCCATAATGACGAGATGGTTCTTGGAAGATGTCATGTTGATACGTTTTTTGTTTGAGTTTCGACAAAGATACAATAAAAAATGATAAGAGTGCGTGGAGATGTGGGGTTTTCCATGGTGAGACTTGGTTTTTCAGGAGGAAAAGTCCGTTGCTGGAGTGGGAAAGCGTGAAAGAAATCAAAACAGCACTGCGGGCAATTCAGGATGTATTAGCGGGCTCTCTTCCCATTTTGTAATGAGATTCTTCTTGTTTTGTAAGTACTTTTATTCCGTTTTGTGCATGCTTTTTTCTTCTGCCAATTGATTGGTAGAGCTGTACCAATTGATTGGGATAACTGTACCAATTGATTGAAAAAACCGTACCAATTGATTGGTACAACTGTTTAGTCAGCACCAATTGATTAAAAAGTACTGATAAAACGGATAGGACGTACTGATGTTTTTCTTTCCCGGTCGGGTTCTCTTCATTCTCAGGCACTGATATACGGAACAGGATATGAATAGGGGGAAACCAAATATGGACAGGGAAGACTCATCATGCCTTGCTCCTGCGCCTTAATTCCTTTCTGATATGTCAGCGGGTACAGAGTCAGAAAGATTGAAGAAATCTTAAATTATGGGCAGTCGAATAGCCTCTGCACAACTATTTGACTAATTTTGCGTAAACAAATCATGAGGAGAGGAATCCTATCCGACAAAAACAAATGATAAGAATCATCATCAACTTTATTAAGAAAGCCGTCCGGGGACTTGCCGGTTTCTTCCCCTGGTACGCAAGACTCTACAAAGGGCGCGCATGGTATACCAAGTCTGCCATCGGAATCGTCTCGTTCTTCGTTGCCATCTTTCTGTACCTGGGCATGGTCGACATCAACTTCCTGTGGCTGTTCGGCAAGTCGCCCGGATTTATCGAGATAAAAACCCCACCCACCTACGCAGCATCCGAGGTTTACAGTGCCGACTCGGTACTCATCGGCAAGTTCTTCAAGGAGAACCGCACGCCGGTGAAGTATAGCGAGGTTACGCCCGACTTTTGGCATGCTCTTGTCAGCACCGAAGACGAACGCTTCTACAGCCATCACGGTGTCGACTTTATGGGTATCGGAGGAGCCATCAAGGATGCCGTTACCCACAACGATGCCCGCGGCGCGTCGACGATTACTCAGCAGTTGGCCAAGAACATGTTCCGCGTCCGCACGCAATACTCTACCGGACTGCTCGGGCATGTGCCGGGACTTCGCATGCTGATTATGAAGAGCAAAGAATGGATTATTGCTATTAAACTGGAGCTGGTCTATTCCAAGAAAGACATCATCACGATGTATGCCAATACAGTAGACTTCGGTAACAACGCCTACGGTATCAAGACAGCAGCCAAGGCCTATTTCAACACCACTCCGTCCAAGCTCTCTACGGAACAGGCGGCAACACTGGTGGGCATGCTGAAAGCAACGACCTATTACAACCCCATCAGTCATCCGAAAAACTCGATGCGCCGCCGCAACACCGTCTTGTACAATATGGTTACCCACCACGAACTCTCGAAAGACAGATATAGCCTACTGGCACAGCAACCCATCAGGCTGGACATCCACATGGAAGAAAGTTACGACGGACAGGCACAGTATTTCCGCAGCTACATAGCCAATTATCTCAAGGATTGGACTAAGGATAACGGCTACGACCTGTACAGCAGCGGATTGAAAATATACACAACCATTGATACGCGTCTGCAGAAATACGCAGAGAAAGCAGTTACAGAACAGATGCGAAAGATTCAGCACGACTTCGACAACCATTGGCGCGGGATGGAGCCATGGCGCGACGAGAAAGGAAACGTCGTTCCCGGATTCATCGAAGGAATCGCCCAGCGGCAGCCTTTCTATAAAAAGCTCGTTCAGAAGTATCATAACCAGCCCGACAGCGTGCTCTATTACCTGAATAAACCCCACAAAGTAAGGCTCTTCGACTATGAGAAAGGCCATATAGAAAAGGAAATGTCGTCAATGGACTCCATTCGCTACATGGTGAAGTTCATGCACTGCTCAATGGTAGCCATGGAGCCGCAGACGGGAGCCGTGCGGGCATGGGTCGGCGATATAGACTTCGACACGTGGAAATACGACAAGGTAACAGCCGAGCGACAGCCCGGTTCCACTTTCAAGCTCTTCGTCTATTCCGAGGCAATGAACCAGGGGCTGACCCCATGCGACAAACGGCGCGATGAGTATATCAGTATGCAGGTGCTCGACAAGAAAACCGGACTGATGAAGAGATGGACACCTCACAACGCCAACGGACGATTCTCCAACGACTCAATAACGCTCAGGGCAGCCTTTGCGCGGAGCATCAACTCCATTGCCGTGCGGCTCGGGCAGGAGATGGGCATCAAGAACATCATCCGGACGGCACAGGAGATGGGCATCAAGAGTCCGCTTCAGGATGAGCCATCCCTGGCGTTGGGTTCCAGTGATGTCAATCTCCTGGAGATGGTCAACTCTTATTGCACTGTTGCCAATGACGGCGAGCACAACGACCCGGTAGTCGTATCGAAGATTATCGACAAGGACGGAAACGAGGTATACGTTGCACCCAAGGACAACGAAAAAGTGCTGCCGTACAAAACCGCTTTCTTCATGCAGCAGATGCTGAAAGCAGGACTCACCGACGGCGGCGCGACGAGCCAGGCACTCCGCCAGTATATCACTCCAGACACCGACTGGGGCGGAAAGACAGGAACGACCAACAACCACTCCGACGCATGGTTCATGGCTGTGAGTCCCAATCTCGTGGTCGGCTCCTGGGTTGGCGGTGAATACCGGTGCATCCACTTCCGGACAGGTGCACTGGGACAGGGATCAAAGACAGCGCTCCCCGTCTGCGGGAAATTCATCTATGAAGTCATGCGCGACAAAGCTTTCCAGAAATACCACGCCAAGTGGGAACTCGACGACGACATCGACCCGTCTCTGTACAATTGCCCAACGCAGGTGATACACGCCCCACGCACCGACAGCGTCAGTACCTACAATCAGGATGAAAAGAACCGTCGGCGTGGACAGGACGATAACGAGGACGAAGGCGAAGACCCCAACGGAGAAAACGAGGACAATGCCGACAATCCCACCACCAAACCGGCCAAGGACAAAAAGTCGGCGCAGGAGAATACATCTACGCCTAAGCCGGCGCACAAACCCAGCATAGAGCCGCTCGAAACGGAATAAGAATGACTATGAAGCGTATCCGTCAGCATAGCCTCATCTTCATACTCGCCGCCTCCGCGCTACTTGCGTCGTGCCACATCGGAAGGACAGAAGTAGGGCCAACCGGCGATACCGTTGCAGCCAGTGAGTTCGCCCCGCTACAGGGCGACACCCTCCTCCCCATTGACCTGAAGACCATAACGGGCATCGTCTTTCCCCGCTACAAGATAAAGACGGAAGAAACCATCACTCCCGATTCCATCAGCCTGTCAATGGACGAAGAGACACCCGCAAGCGGGAACTACCGAGCCACGCTCCTCCTCGACACCTTTCCCGGTAGAGACTTCTGTATTCTTCTCGATAATGCCGTTCGGAAAGACACCTGTTGGGAAAGCAGCAGTACGACATACAGCTACACCCGGAAAGACCGACAGGGGGGACTTTACCAGATGAGCATCCTGAAGGGCAGCCGGATCATTACCCTGTCCCATATCAATGCCGACATGCTGCCCAAGATGCGTCCCTCAACAAAGGCGAAAAAGAGGGAGAAACTCAAATGAAGATGCGAAAGATATACCGACATACAAACCTTTTCAGTCGCTCTGCAGAGTGAAGCAGATTCCTTTCTACAGCTTATGCTGACCAAACGAAAACTCCTCTTCCGGCTCACGCCGAAAGAGGAGTTATGTGAATTAAAAGTAAATATGATTTAACGAATCTCTATTTTATGATGACTTTCTTGCCGTTTCGGATGTATATGCCGCGTGTCGGGCGGAGAACTCTGCGTCCTTGCAGGTCGTAGTATACATTGGTTTCCATTCTGTTCTGCTTCAGTTCGCTGACGCCCAATGTTATGTCTGCCACGTTGACGAACTTCTTCCAATACTGATCGGCAGCGTAGGCGGCTTTCAGTGTCTCGGGAATGAAGAGCTTGCAGTCTGTTCCGCTTGTTTCAGTGAATGGGTCTGAGGTTGCAGTGGCTGGTTGCTTGGTGTTGCAGACAAGGCGGGTGAGGCTGGCTGAACTGAGGGCGTTGGCTCCCAGTTTCACCAAGGAATCGGGGAGAACGATCTCGCTGAGTGCGGTGCCTTCGAAGGCATAGTCGCCGATGCGCGTTATCTTGACCGGAACGGTATATGTGCCCGTCTTGGCTGCCGGATAATAGAGCAGTGCGGCTTCGATCTTTTCGTCAGAGAGATAGTTGATAACGATTGAGTCGATGACATTCGTTCCCGTTGCCGTGAAAGTTATGCTGGCAGTCTTTCCGGTCCACTCTTTCTTGTCGAGAGTGCCGTCGGTTACAGAGAACTTCGGCGTAGAAGTCATTCCCAGTTTTACGCCGGTGATGAACGAGCCTTGGGCGACGCTGAGTGTAACCTTGCTGCCTTGATAGCAGCGGAATGTCTTCTTTGTTCCTGTATCCCAAATGCGGGTTATCGACTTCCCGTCGGTGGTGGTCAGCGTTACGGCTCCCATCTTGACAGGCTCAGTTATGTGTCCGGCATTGGCATTGGAACTGTTGGATACTGGCAGTTTCCATGGATTGGCGTTGAAGTTGAAGTTCTCTTTTTCTTTCGACAGGATGGGTTCTCCGCCTGCGCTGTCTCGGGTATAGAGGGCATCATTCATCGATGCATACGCACTGTTGTCGTCGGCTACAGCTACCTTTTCTATATGTTTGCTTCCGCGGAACGCATTGGCAGCAACATTCGTTGCTGTAACGGGGAGCGATACGGAAGTGAGGCCATCGCAATCGGCAAAGGCACTGTCGGCCACACCTACAACGGTGTATAGGATGTCGTCTTTGGTGAATGTCTCGGGAACGGTAAGGTTGCCTTCGTACTTTCCGTCGGCTTTCGGAGCTACCTTCCATGTGCGGTTGTCGTTATACTGATAAGTGATACCGTCTACGGTCTCCTTGTCACCTACCTGATAGGGTACGTACTTTCCGTCTTCGCTGATGTAGTTGAAAGTGATGGTGCCGTCTGCGTTCTTCGTGATCTTGTAGACGGGCGTTGTCAGTTGCTTGTCGCCACTGTATAGAGGTAGCTCGAGTATATCGTTCTTCCCGTTGCCGAAGAGGTTGGTTTCCGATGCGTTGTAGCTCATCCGTTTCTTGTCGGCCGTGATGACGTATGCCCGTTTCTTATACTGTTCGTTGTTTGGAACGTTGTTTATCCATGCCGATGCTTCGTAGGTAATGTGGGTCAGCATCAAGCCGCTTCCGAAGTGATGCCCCTGCGAGTCGGTATTGGGATACCATGTGTCCGGCTGTCGGTTTTCGAGGATGAAATACTCTTTCTGTGTGTCCGGCTTGCGTATCAATACGGCGAAGTCGGAGTTCTTGTCGGCAGGCGAACCGAGGGTTCTCTGCTCTGCGCGGGTCAGTTCCTTGATGTCGAGCCATCCCATATACGAACGTTCGTATGCCGTATAGCCAATCGGCGCACGGGCGTTGTTGACGTAGGCACCGGCATCCATGATGGACCAATAGCTGAAGCTGTCGTCGCCACTGTAGCTCCGGTTTGTGCAATAGAAGTCGGGCAGACCCAGCGCGTGCCCCAACTCGTGGCAGAAGATTCCCATGCCCATCAGTGAACCGTCGTAATACAGTTCGTTGCCGACAAAGAAGGAGTTGAAGTGGATGCCGGAGATATCGCGGTCGAAGTCCGACTCGCAGGGCCATACATAGTCGGCACCGCCGCTACTTTCGGTGGCTTCACCGCGTCCGGCGTAGAGGATACTGACCAGTTCCACGTTGCCTTTCTCGTCCTTGAACTGGCTGAAGTCGACTCCCTGTGCCATGGCGGCTTTCACGGCATCGACCACCATTCCGTCGACATCCTTGTCGCCTCCGTAGGCTGTGTTGGCACCGTAGGCCTTGTAGCTCTTGCTGAGCGTTACCATACCCACTATCGTGAAGTCGGGAGTGAACATTCCCCGGCTCTGAGACACAAAGTAGTCGCGGGCCGAACCTACACAGTAGGTCTCGTCGTGGTAGCCTTCCTCGTTGTAGTATCGATTCATCTTCTCGATGGTGGTAGTCGGCTTGAATTTCAGGTCGGAGAACTGCACCATGATGACGGGAATCTTCCGGTTGCCGATGCTGTTCAGCGCGCCCTTACCCGGTGTGCCGAACTTGCCCAAACCGT
>CAUVFB010000067.1:0-7604 GCA_963551095.1 uncultured Prevotella sp.
GAGGTGTAGTCCTAGTACAGATGAGGTGTAGTCCTAGGACAGATGAGATGTAGTCCTAGGACAGATGAGATGTAGTCCTAGGACAGATTGCCAGTAGTTTGGACAGACGGATGAGCGTGGGTGGAGAGGAAAGTGCGGATGTCGTCCTGAATGTGTCGGAAAGGGGCAGAGGAAGCGTAGCCCGTGTTGCGGCGGAGCATGGGTATGATGCCTTCAGTGCTGTGGGAATAGCCGGACAACTCGTTATGACGCTGGACACTGTGGATGGCATTGCGGCTGATTTCCAGTTCGCGCTCTCGGACGAGGCGTTCGCATACCTTTTTCATGGCGGGGACAACGACGCTGTCGAAGAGATGATGTCCCTGGATGTAGAGATAGGTTTCGGTGGGGGTTACGCCGAGTTGGCGCAGTTCGGCATCGAGTTGCTGCCAACTCTCGCGGGCTTCGGGGTGCAGTCGCTGGAGTTCACGGGTCTTCTGGGTGGCTTTCCGCCGGACGTTCTGTAGGGTTGCAGCGGCATTCCGGAGCGAAAAGCTGCCCGGTTCGATGGTGCGACAGAAGTCTGTGATGGAGAATTGGCCGTGCAGACCGCGACGATAGTGCCAAATGCTCCAAACGAAGAGGGGGTGGATGGCCAGGCTGTACTGGAGGAGGTATTCATGGAAGTCGAAGATGGTGTGGTCGTTGAGGGTTACGGCAACACTGACGTCGTGCAGGCTGGAGGCATAGCATTGGAGGTTTTCGATGGCATAGGCGTAGGTGTGGAAGATGTAGGGGTTGTGACAGATTTCGCGCGAGAGAGGGGTTGTGTTCTGAAGAAGATAGTCGTAGTCGGCATCAACGCAGGCAATCATGTCCTGCCCTACACGATGGGCGAGAAGACTCATCAGGGCAGGCTTCTTTCCGCGAGCGAGGCGTTGCCGGGTGGGAGGCATGACTTCGAAACGGATGTGGTCGGTCTCGAACGGACTGAGGACGGTGCGCCAGAAGTACACGTCGTCGTAGGACTCTACGTAGGCGACAATCTTACGGCATGCAGTGCGGCCGTTGAGTCGGTTGGCAGCAGAGATATAGTCGGAGGTGATGTTTTCGTTGAGTCGTCTTCCCATGGTGCAGAGGGATTATCGGTCGGTGATGTCGGAAACTTCGGTTACGTGGTTCATCCAGCCGTTCATGATGACGGCAGGACTGTGAGTGGTCAGAATAATCTGCACACAGGGATTGAGTTCAAGGATGAGGTCGATAAGCCGCTTCTGCCAGTCGACGTGCAGGCTGACTTCCGGCTCGTCCATAAAAAGAACGTAGGGTTGCTGGTCTTCGACGAGAACGGTGAGCAGGATGGCGAGTATCTGCTTTTCGCCGCTGGAGAGCTGATAAGGAGTGAGGATCTCGCCGATCTGTGAGAAGCGTATTTCGTTCTCGGTGCGGAGAATGGTCTTACCGGTCTCGGTGAAAAGGTCGTCAATCATGTCCTGGAATCGCTGCTTGGGCGCGGAGAGGGCGGCTGCACTTGCTGCGGCATCGGGGCGGCCGGATTGGAGTGTGCTGATGATGCGGTTGCCGATGTTCACCTGATAATCGAGATACTTTCGCTGAAGTTGGAATATCTGCCAGTCGAGTTCGGTAGCAAGGCTGAAGTCGAGTCGGCTGACAGCCTCGGGATTGAGCAGCGGACGGTCGAACGACCGGATGATGTCGTAGCGTATCCACCGCGCGTCGGCGGGCGAAACCTTCAGGTGTACTCCCTTGATGAGATGACTGGGGAACTCGCCACCCTGGGCGAGACTCTTGACGACTTTGTTGAGAATTGTGCTCTTGCCTACCCCGTTGATTCCGCTCAACACGTTGACTTGCCGGTCGAGCTGCCACTTGATGTGCTTCTTCCCACTCCAAAGCGAGTCGATTTCAATCTCCTTTATATATTCGGCGTATTTCTGCATGTTCGTTCAGTGTTAACCGTTCTGTTTTTATAGCGGCAAAGGTACAGATTCTTTGCTGAAAAGCAGTATCTTTGCAGACAGAAAGAACATTTATTTATCAACTAAAAGGCAAGCATTATGAGAGTAGCAATTGTGGGTGCCAGTGGTGCAGTAGGACAGGAACTACTGCGTCTTCTATGCGAGAGAAACTTTCCGCTGGACGATTTGGTGCTGTTCGGCTCTTCCCGTTCGGCCGGGACGAAGTACCTTTTCAAAGGAAAGGAATACGAGGTAAAGCTCCTTCAGCATAACGACGACTTCAAGGATGTCGACATCGCATTCACCAGTGCAGGCGCAGGCACGTCGGCAGCATTTGCTGACACGATAACGAAGTATGGCACGGTGATGATAGACAACTCCAGCCAATTTCGCATGGATGATGATGTTCCTCTGGTCGTGCCTGAAATCAATGCCGGGGATGCCCTCAACCGTCCGCGGAACATCATTGCCAACCCCAACTGTACAACGATTATGATGGTCGTCGTGCTGAATCCTATCGAAAAGCTCAGCCATATCCGAAAGGTTCACGTCAGCAGCTATCAGAGCGCATCGGGTGCAGGTGCGGCAGCCATGCAGGAACTTGAACAGCAGTACAGAGAACTTGTGGAATACGGTGAGGTGAGAACCGTCAACAAGTTCCCTCATCAGCTGGCGTACAACGTCATTCCGCAGATTGACAAGATGATGGAAAATGACTATACGAAAGAGGAAATGAAAATGTTCGACGAGACACGAAAGATCATGCACTCCGATATCTGTACGTCGGCAACCTGCGTCCGCGTGTCGTCTCTGCGCAGCCATTCCGAAGCCGTATGGTTCGAGACCGAGCAGCCGATCACTGTCGAAGCCATTCGCGAGGTGCTCAACTCCGCCCCGGGTGTTACGCTCGTCGACGACCCGCAGCACTACGTCTATCCGATGCCGCTTGACAGTGCAGGACACGACGACATCTACGTGGGCAGAATACGCAAAGACCTTGCCGACGAAAACAGCAACACGCTCTGGCTGACGGGCGACCAAATCCGCAAGGGAGCCGCACTGAATGCCGTGCAGATTGCCGAATACCTGATAAAGGTGGGGACAGTGTGAAGTATCAGTAACAGCACAGGATACAGGACTTCTCTAATATTCTTGACATTCTAATCTCTCAGAATATGACGAACAAAATGAAAGACTTTCTCCCTGCGATAGAGATGGAGAGAATGCAGCATCTCCTCGAACTGGAAGAACAGTATGAAACGGGGAAAATCACACTTGAGGAAGCCCGTAAGATCATGGCAGAGAAAGTGGGTAAGATTCGCCCGTACCATATCGCCTATATGGAGCAGAATCTCCGTGAACAAACCGACGACGAGTGCATCCAGGTAGATATGAAGAAGGTGCTCGAACTGCTTGATGGATTCATGGACAATTCGCGTCCCGAACTGCCCGAAAACCACCCGATAGTCCACTACTACAGAGAGAACGACGAAATGCGCCGCTTGCTGCATGCTGTAAAAGACCTTATTCAGTATCCAGTCATCAAGAATCAGTGGCTCGAACTGTACGACCAAATACGTCGGTATCCCATCCATTATCAGCGTAAGCAGAACCAGCTCTATCCACTTTTGGAGCGCAAGGGATTCGACCGCCCAACAACAACGATGTGGAATTTCGACGACCTTGTGCGTGATATTATCCGCGAGTCGCTCCACCTGCTTGATACCGACGACGACCTCTTCATTGCTAAGCAACGGGATCTCATCAGCTATGCAACCGACCTGATGGAAAAGGAAGAAACCATTCTCTACCCGACCGCACTCGCTCTCATTTCCGCCGAAGAGTTCGAGGATATGAAGCAGGGCGATCAAGAGATCGGATTCGCTTTCTTTAGTGTTGAGCATGTTGACGAAAGACATAAACCTATTGAACCACAGTCGGCTTTTGCCGCCGATCTCCAAGCCTTACTCACGAAGTACGGCTACACTACAGGATCACAGCAAACACTTGATGTGAAGACCGGAAAACTCACTTTGGAACAGGTCAACCTCATCTACCAACATTTACCCGTAGATATCTCGTTCGTCGACGAAAACGAACTGGTCAGATTCTATTCCGATACGGACCACCGCATCTTCCCTCGTTCGAAGAATGTCATTGGGCGCGAGGTCGCCAATTGCCATCCACGTAAAAGCGTCCACATTGTCAGGGAAATCGTGGAGAAATTCCGCAGTGGCGAGCAAGACCAAGCGGAGTTCTGGATCAACAAGCCCGAGGTGTTCCTCTACATTATATATATAGCCGTCCGCGACAAGCAGGGACGCTTCCGCGGTGTACTTGAGATGATGCAGGACTGCACACACATTCGCAAGCTGACGGGTTCACAGACACTCCTCACCTGGGCAGGCAACGACAAAACCGAAGTTGTCGCATCGGAAGAAACGTCTACCGAGAACACGACTTCATCAGCCGAATCGACTGCACCGTCTGCCGATAGGGCCATCACTCCCGATACATATCTGAAAGACCTCTTCGTCGTCTACCCCAATCTGAAGAAAGAACTGGTCTCACGTTATCCATCGTTCAAGATGCTCAACTCGCCATTGGGCAAACTGATGCTCAAGCATGCCACCATCCAGACAGCCGGCAAACGGTCGGGACTGGGTACGGAAGCCCTGATGAAACTCATCAAAGAGTGTATCGCCAGTGAGGAGCATTGATGACGGCCGTATCCAGTAGACCGATAACTGATGTTCTCACTTGAACGACTTCTTGAAGACGATTGTTGTATTGTCCTGATTTTTTAAAAGAGATTTCCAGGCTCCACGCCCCCCATCATTCATGTGCAAGCATACCATTGCCAAAAGTGCCCGCACGGGCAATGTAGCGCACTTTTGAGGATCATAAAGAGCCTTTATCGTTATAACCGTTTGATTCCTAACGAGTTAATATACTCTCTACAAAGCATATCTTTTTAACCTACAAAGCATAGCTTTATATCGTACAGAGCATATCTTTATACGATACAAAGCATAGCTCTGTACATTGTAAAGCATAGCTTTATACATTTCGGGGGTATTCGGAGTGATTTCGCCTTGTTTGTTCCGCTCACTTTGAAGGACCTCTTTCTCGTTTTTTCACGCATGAAATCGGACTTTTATGTTCGTATTTTTTACTTACGTATATTGAATTATGTGTCCATATTCCCACTACTTACGGATTGTAAGCAGGCAGCGGGAGATGTGCTGAAAACTCCCTGAAGAAGGACTGCTGCGGCCGTATAGAAGGCGAAATAAAGGCGAACGGAGTAAAAACTGTAATTTTGTTTGCAGCGTATGAGATCTTTTACTAACTTTGCCGCACGAAAACCTAAATGCTGGGAATGTCCGTTTAAGTAGCAGGCTTGCTGCCGAGCAAAGTAACCTAAATGAGAGCGGACAGGAAAAAGCAACTGTTCAAGGATGCCGAAAGGCCACAAAGCACTGTTTGAAGACAGTTCCTGTAGACTGTCAATAACAGTTTGTAACAATGAAAACCGAACAGAAGGTAGACGGGCAATCTATTATTGAAATACAACAAATAAAAAAAGAAAAGCTATGAATCAGAGTAGCATGAGCAGTAATCTGTTTACGGCAGAGCGTATGAAAGCAATGCTGACAGCGGTTGGACACATTTTGTCGACCAAGAAGTTTTGGGTGGAGTTGATCATCATGACGGTCGGTATGTTTGTAGCCGCCATGGGCGTTTACTTCTTCCTTATTCCGAGTAAGCTGATAGTGGGTTCCATAACGGGTCTGTCGCTCGTTTTGGCCAAATTGATGCCTTTCGTATCTGTTGGTACCCTCATCTTCGTTATCAATGCCATTCTGTTGGTTCTGTCGTTTCTACTCATTGGAAACGAATTCGGGGCTAAAACGGTTTACACTGCACTCATCCTTGGTCCGATGATTGATTTTCTCGGTTCTATCGTACCTATGAAAGAATCGCTCTTTGCTATCCATGTGTCGGGACAATTGATAACCAATCCGTGGTTCGATCTGCTATGCTTTGTCCTCATCCTCAGTGCCTCGCAGAGCATCCTCTTCAGCATCAACGCTTCGACGGGCGGCCTTGATATCTTAGGAAAAATTATCAACAAGTATACAGGTATCAACCTGGGAACGTCGGTAGCCGTCGCCGGGTGGGTCATCTGTTGTACCGCGTTTGCCATCAACGATGCCGGACTGGTGTTTATCGGTCTCATTGGTACGTGGCTCAACGGTATGATTCTTACCCATTTTATGACAAGTCTTAGCCAAAAGACGCGGGTTGTCATCACGACACAACACTATGAGAAGATACGCGATTATGTAGTCACGAAGCTGAAACGCGGTATTACGCTGGCTGAAATAGAAGGTGGCTACAGTCATGAGAAAGGCATGCGACTGGAAATTATTCTGACTCGCGACGAGTTGTCCAAACTTCTCAACTACCTACAAAAGGAGGATTTACATCCGTTCATAACCATCGACTCCGTCAGCGAGGTGTATGGAATATGGAATAAGAAAGCAAAGAAAATGATTTGATGAAAGCCTCTTCTCTATGCTAATCTGTGGAGGAGAAGTATTTCGACCTTGACAATCTTTGAAACAGAACGAAAAAAGATTACCACGCATGAAGAAAGCATCTCTCTTTCTGCTGTTGCTGGCCGTGGGATGGGCTTCTGTCCGGGCACAGGAAAGGCAGCCTGTGGATTTGAAAGTAGAAGCACGTGGCGACTATCAGCGCACGAGCATTGACGGAGCAGACGTAAAGGATGAGTGCGGCTTTAAGGGAAATATTGTCAACTTGTTCCTGAAAGGCGACATTACGCCCAAGTTCTCGTATGCTTTCCGCCATCGTCTGAACACTATGAACAAGGACAGCAAGTTTTTCGACTCTACCGACTGGCTCTATCTGATGTACAGAGTTGACACCCAATGGGCTGTCTCGGCCGGAAAGTATGTCGTGCTCGTATCCGGATGGGAACTCGATCCGGCACCCATAGACTGCTATTATCTCTCCGAATTCTGCTACAATTTCGCCTGCTACCAGTGGGGAGCGAATGCCGAATACAAAACAAAGAATGGTTTGGATGCCTTTATTCTGCAAATATGTCAGAGTCCTTTCTCCAAGAAATCGCCTGATACATACGCCTACAACCTGATGTGGCACGGACGGCATGGATTCTACGAGCCACTGTGGTCGGTCAACGCACTCGAATACGAAAAAGGCAGATTCCTCAGCGTGTTGTCCCTGGGTAATCGCTTCCACATCGGCAAGAAAGTACAGGTGGATTTCGATTATATGAACCGTGCGGGCAAAGGACAGGTATATCTCGGACGCGACTGCACCCTATCGAGTCAGATTTCCTACCGCCCTACTGAAAAATTCCATCTCTTTACGAAGATGAGCTATGATGTTAACCATACAGGCACCCATGCGGATATGACCGTACACGACGGTACGGAGATTACACGTGTAGGTGCTGGCTTCGAATACTTCCCATTGAAAGACAACCGTGTGCGCATCCATGGAAACTACAGCTATTCGTTTGGAAAGAACACCAATCCGGACGGTGTCGTGCAAGACAAGCTGTCGGCTTTGAATGTCGGAGTTACGTGGCGC
>CAUVFB010000068.1:0-7543 GCA_963551095.1 uncultured Prevotella sp.
ACCAACAAGGTAACTTCTTTATTTTCAATAAGTTGTATTTTAAGAATTATCTTACACCGCGAAAGTGGCACTTTTGTTTTGTGATGGAACAGTCTCGTTCTTTCGGATGCTGTGCGGTCTTAGTCCGGTGCTGTTTCCTAAATGGCCTTATAACCCTTGGTGCTGTTGCGTTCGAGCAGGTCGCGGAGGTTCAGTTCCTTTCTTCCGTTGGCCTCGAAAGCTTCCTGCATCTCTTCCTCGCCTTCTTTCTCCTCTTCGGAATGCACGAAAGTGATGCTTCTGTTCTTCAGTTCTGCGATTCCCCAACCTATCAGGGCAATAATGAGTAAGGCAATGAGTCCTATTATGGGAGTTGTCATAATTGTACGTTGATTTTTAATGTGGATACAAAAGTACATTAACTTTACGAGAAGGCCAAATTTTATATGGGTTTTTAGTAACTTTGCACGGCTTACAAGAAGGAAACAGAACGTCAGGATGAAGAGAAAGGAACGCTACGAAAAGGTCTTAGAGTATTTCCGGGAGAATGTTGGCGAGGTAACTACCGAGCTGATGTTCGGCTCAGCCTTTCAGTTGCTCTGCGCAACTCTGCTCTCTGCCCAGTGCACCGATAAACGGATCAATGAGATAACGCCCAAGTTGTTCCGTGTTTTTCCCGATGCCCACACTATGGCAAAGGCCGAGGTGGAGGAAGTTTTCGAATTGGTGAAGAGCGTTTCCTATCCCAATGCCAAGGCAAGACACTTGGTTGAGATGGCGCGGATGCTGGTTTCGCAGTTCGGAGGTGAGGTGCCCTCTGCGCCGGAGGAGCTTGTCCGGCTACCGGGAGTGGGACGAAAGACGGCCAACGTAGTACAGGCCGTATGGTTCGGGAAGCCTACTCTCGCCGTGGATACGCACGTTTATCGGGTCAGCCATCGACTGGGATTGGTGCCGGGAAGTGCCGATACGCCACGGAAGGTGGAAGATTGGCTGATGAAAAACATCCCGCTCGACGACGTAACGTCGGCTCATCACTGGTTACTGTTGCACGGACGGTACGTATGCAAGAGCATTCGGCCGCTGTGCGATGAGTGTCCGTTCGATGGATTCTGTCCCAAACGAATGGGAGGAAGTAAGCTATAGCATGCAGGATTAACGATAACGAGAATGAATACCAAGCTGTTGATGAAGTTCCTGACGGATATTGCAGCCAACAATAACCGTCCGTGGTTTCAGGAACACAAAGAAGAATATGAGTCGGCAAGAGCTGATTTTGAGGCAGGCATCGGTAAGGCGTTGGACGTCTTGGCTGCTTTTGACGACGAAATTGCGCATCTCTCTGTGCGCGATTGTACTTACCGGTTCTACCGCGACATTCGTTTCTCACCCGACAAGAGTCCCTATAAGCGACATTTCGGTGCTTACATCTGTGCGCGTGGGCGCAAGTCGCTTCGTGGAGGCTACTATCTGCACGTCGAGCCGGGCAACTGCGTGGTGGCTGTCGGGTGTTATTGGCTTCCCACCCACATACTTACCTCTTGCCGAAACGAGATCATGGGAAGCATAGAAACTTGGCGTAAGGCTGTCGAAAACAGGAAGTTCGTCAAACTGTTCGGCTATCCCAACGAGGGCGAATGGACGGATGGGAATGTCAGCGATAAAGGTTTCGGGCTGACAGCACTGAAGACTTGTCCGAAGGGATTCCCGAAAGACTATGAGTTCATGCGGTATCTGCGCATGAAAGACTACTGCTGCTGGGTGAAAGTACCCGATGATTTCTTTGAAGGCGACCGATGGTTCGACCGTCTTGTGGATATTTGCAAGACGGGAAAACCTATGATGGACTTCATCAACAGCGTAGTTGACGACTACGAATAATCAGTGTGTAGCCTTCCACCAAGCTGTAGTCTCCTTGCTTTTAATTACGGTTGATGCTGTAGCGGGGTCGCTGATGGTGATTCCGCAGTACGCACTGACATCGTAAGCTGCTCCTCCCCATCCACGGTAGACCGTGTAGAGGTGTGGCGTCTTTACCGTGTAAGGAACCAAACGTTCCAATACCGGACGATATTCTATGGTGTCTCTGTGTGCCATACGCAGTCGGTGGTTGTATTTCCGCAGATAGTCTGCCAGGTCATAGAAACGTGTATCGGGGTCGCCGTCCTGCTCTGACACCTCGGAAGCACTGGGTGCGGATGTTCCCGACTGGTTCAGCTGTCGCAGAATCTCTGCCATTGCGGCGGAATAGGTGCAGTTTATCACCGAGAGCGATCCGTATGGGTATTTATACGAGTTGTAGTAGGCCAGAAATCCATCGGTAACAGCTTTGTAATTGGGGCTTTGTGCGGCCATAAACGGATAGACATCAGCATAGGGAAGTCCCGTATCCATGACCTCACTCGTCGATGCTATCAGATAGTTGACGGCATCTTTGAGATCGAATGCCAGCTCAATATTGGCCATATAACAGTCGTCGAAACAGATGAACTGCATCTTTATGCCATTCGATATGATGGCGTGGGCTATCTCCGGAATATCCAATTGCTCACCCATGGTGAGTCCTCCGATGCTGCGGCTTCTTCTTCCGGCATCCTTGGGTATCCATCCGCTACCATGCGCACCCATAATCATGGCGTAGAGTGGGGTAGGGGAGTATCGTTTCACGTCGGCGATATATGTTCGTAATCCCTTTTCGTTCATCTCAAGCCCCTTGTATTGTTTGATGGTCTTGTATCCAACTTTCCGGGTATAGCGGTCATAGGCTATCTCGTATAGGGTTGCCGACGTGCTGCTGGTGGACAGCAAGGCGAGCGTGCGGGTGTCTTCGGCTGCCTGTCCGTTCTCTATGGTTGACTTGATTCCCTCAAGATTCTTCTGAAAGCAGTCGTATAGCCCTTTGTCGGAGTCGGTTCCCGTCCATGGAAGAAAGATGAACAGCGTCTTTTTATACCTTTCCGTCTCGTGCTTAGGGTTGTTTTCGTCGCGCTCACAGGCGGCAAGCACAAACGAAACAAGCAACAGCGGCAGACCGACACCAACTATACGGGCCTTCTCTCTACACCTTTTTATATATATAGGGTATGTCATAGTGAATGGAATAAACTTCAATGGATGGTCAGAACAAAACTTCCGCCTTTCCCTTCCTCCTTGCCGGGTGTCTATCTACCCAGCGGTTGGGTCGATGAGGACACATTCGCTGGGTCGACTCCTACCCAGCAACTGGGTACGACGCTACCTATTCGCTGGGTAGGAAACACCTTGTAGAGTCTTATCTGTTTGTTATCTGTTCCGAAGTTCCTCGATGCTCGCCTTGATGGTGGTTATCTTCTCTTCTGAGTCGGCTTGTTTCTTGCGTTCGCGTGCGATGACCGCTTCGGGAGCATGGGCAACAAAGTTCTTGTTGGAGAGCTTTTTCTTGATGCCGGAAAGGAAGTTCTCGAGGTGGGCAAGCTCCTTTTCGAGCTTCGTCAGTTCGGTATGGACATCAATCAGGTCGCCGACGGGGACAGCAAAGTTGTCTGTTCCTACCATGAAAGCCAATGAGTCGGTTGCTTTCTCGTTTACAGTCTTGATTTCACAGAGGTTGGCCATCTTCGTGATAATGCTGTTGTAGACATCGTAATGGCTCGGTGCTATCACGTGAAGCGTCAGTCCGACCTTCGGAGCAATGTTCTTCTGATTGCGAATCATGCGCACTCCGCTCACTATCTGCTTTACATTCTCGATGTCGGCAATGAGCTTTTCGTCTTCGGATGTCGGTGCGGGAAAGTGCAACTGTGCCCTCATGATGCTGTCGCCTTCCTTGCGTTGATAGATGTTCTGCCAAAGTTCTTCGGTGATAAACGGCATGAACGGGTGCAGCATTCTTAGCAGTGAATCGAAGAACCTGAGGGTTGCGTCGTATGTCTGCCGGTCAATGGGTTGGCCGTATTCAGGCTTTATCATTTCCAGGTACCAACTTGAAAATTCATCTTTGAAGAGACGGTATACCGACATCAATGCTTCGGATATGCGATAGCTTCGGAACAGTTCTTCTATCTCCGCATAGGCGGCTTTCAGCTTAGCGTCGAACCAGTCGATGGCAATGCGGTTGGCAGCTGGTATCTGCAGTTCTTCCGTTTGCCATCCCTGCACGAGTCGGAAAGCATTCCATATCTTATTGTTGAAGTTTCGGCCTTGTTCGCATAGGCTTTCATCAAAGAGTATGTCGTTTCCGGCAGGTGCTGAGAGCATCATTCCCATGCGCACGCCATCGGCACCGTATTTGTCAATCAGCAAGAGTGGGTCGGGCGAGTTGCCGAGACTCTTGCTCATCTTCCGACCGAGCTTGTCGCGGACAATGCCCGTGAAGTATACGTGCTTGAACGGGAATGTTCCGCGATATTCGTAGCCCGCCATAATCATGCGGGCAACCCAAAAGAAGATGATGTCCGGGGCGGTAACGAGGTCGCTTGTAGGGTAGTAATACTTGATTTCGTCGTTGTCCGGACGGTTGATACCATCAAATACGGATATTGGCCACAGCCAGCTTGAGAACCAAGTATCGAGGCAATCGCTCTCTTGCTTGAGTCCTTCGGCAGTGATGGCTGGGTTCTTTGCCTGCGCGAGGCACAATGCTTCGTCGACAGTCTCGGCTACAACGTATGTGTTCTTGCCTTTGCTATCCTTAAAGTAATAGGCTGGTATGCGGTGGCCCCACCACAGTTGACGACTGATGCACCAGTCCTTGATGTTCTCCAGCCAATGGCGGTAGGTGTTTTTGTACTTCTTCGGATAGAATTCGATGTCGTCTTCCATGATGGGAGATAAGGCAATGTCAGCGAAATGCTGCATCTTCAGGAACCATTGAGTGGACAGCTTCGGCTCAATGGGCACGTTGGTGCGTTCTGAGAAGCCCACCTTGTTGTTGTAATCCTCCACTTTCTCCATCAGTTCGGCTGCCTCCAAATCCTTGGAAATCTGTTTGCGCACGTCCATTCGGTCTTGTCCGACATAAAGACCGGCCGCTTCAGAGATGGTTCCGTTGTCGTTGAAGATGTCAATCGTTTCCAGTCCGTGCTTCAATCCCAGTGCGTGGTCGTTGATATCGTGGGCAGGTGTAACCTTCAAACAGCCGGTTCCGAATTGAATATCCACGTAGCTATCTTCGATGACAGGAATGCAACGCCCCACCAAAGGTACGATAACATGAAGTCCTTTGAGCCAAGTGTTCTTGTCGTCTTCGGGGTTTATGCACATAGCGGAGTCGCCCATGATGGTCTCTGGACGCGTAGTGGCAACTACAGCGTAGTACCCTTTGTCGTCCTTGTGCATGACGTTGTCTTCCGATTTACGCTCAACCTTGGCTTGATCGCTGGGACTTATGTAATACTTCAAGTGGTATAACTTCGAGTGTTCGTCCTTGTAGACAACTTCTTCGTCTGATAATGCAGTCTGAGCTTGCGGATCCCAGTTGACCATACGTACTCCGCGATAAATATAACCTTTGTTGTAGAGGTCGCAGAACACCTTGATAACACTTTTGCTGCGGCTTTCGTCCATCGTAAAGGCTGTACGTTCCCAGTCGCAGGAGCATCCGATCTTCCGCAATTGCTGTAGGATGATGCCGCCATGCTCGTGTGTCCAGTCCCAGGCATGCCCTAAGAATTGCTCCCGAGTAAGGTCGGTCTTCTTGATTCCTTCCTTTGCAAGCTTGTTAACTACTTTGGCTTCGGTAGCTATACTGGCATGATCCGTACCCGGAACCCAGCACGCATTCTTTCCTTCCATGCGTGCATGGCGAACGAGAATATCCTGAATCGTGTTGTTCAGCATGTGTCCCATATGAAGAATGCCCGTAACATTGGGAGGCGGAATAACCACAGTGTAAGGTTGTCTATTGTCTGGTTTAGAACAGAATAGCTTGTTGTCAAGCCAGTATTGATACCATTTTGATTCCACAACTTGTGGATCGTACTTACTCGCTGATTCCATTACGTATGTATATGTTTTCTTTATTATCATTAAAAACAGATGCAAAAGTACAAAGAAATCATTGGAAAGGTGTATCTTTGCATGGGTATTTAATGGTACTAAGTATTTCTTTTCACTCATTAAACAGCACAGATTTGCATACCAAAGAAGATAAATTAAAGGCATTCGGACGGTTGTTGGACATACAAGACCGGCTTAGAAAGGAATGCCCATGGGACAAAAAGCAGACCTTTGAAAGCTTGCGCCCTAATACAATAGAGGAAACTTTCGAGTTGGCAGACGCTCTGATGAAGCACGACAGTAGGAATATCTGCAAGGAATTGGGCGATGTTATGGAGCATGTTGTGTTTTATGCAATGCTTGGAAACGAAGCCGATGATTTCGATATAGCCGATGTTTGCAACGCGCAGTCGGACAAACTGATGTTCCGCCATGACTTTATCAATTGGTCAGGATGGGAAGTTACGGATAGCCGGATGACCGTTAATGACAAAGGACAAGTAGTCTACAAGGATGGACTGGCACAAGTCGATATTTCAACAGTGCAGGATGGTGAAACGGATGCGCCCACTACGTCTGCACAGGTAGAGGCTACGTGGGAACAACGTAAGCAGAAAGAGCGTGATGGAAATAAGACAGTGCTTTCAGGTGTGCCCGATTCACTACCCAGTCTCATCAAGGCTTACCGCATACAGGATAAGGCTCGCAATGTGGGTTTCGATTGGAAAGATAAGGAAAGCGTATGGGACAAGGTTGAAGAAGAGCTGGAAGAGCTGAAAAGAGAGCTACGGAAAGAAGACAAGGAGAACTCTACAAAAGAATTGGGCGACTTTCTTTTCTCTGTTATCAATGCTGCTCGGTTGTATCATCTGAATCCCGATAATGCCTTGGAACATACCAATCAGAAGTTTATCAAACGGTTTACGTATGTCGAGCAAAAGTCAGCTGAAGACGGAAAGAGGCTGAAAGACATAACACTTGAGAAGATGGACGAGCTTTGGGAAGAAGCAAAGAAACTGTTAGGGTGATTTTTTGACTTTATAGAATTAGGAAAATGAAGAAACTAATCATTTTAGTATTTGCAGCCTTGGTGGGGGGGGCATTGATAGGGTGTAAGCAAGAGAAGGCAAAGCCAGTATTGAATAAGAGTGTCAGTAACGACAACTTACCGGACGAAGGCGACAGTACCGTATATGGGACAATGTTTGAAGGCGGAATGAACTCGCTGGTTTTGGTTACAGATGCAGGCGATACTATCGAATATTTAATCAATCCCGACGATACGACGGAGGTGGTTATGGGAGGTAAAATCAATGGCGATAAGTTTGCAACTATCGGTTATATGCAGTATGGAGACCGCTTTATACGCAAGGCTATCAACCTTACTTCGTTATTAGGAACGTGGACAAGCATCGACAAAGACTTCGATATCAAGGAGGGTGGAACCGTCGTCTCGCATACCGAAGCCGAGAAGAATCCTTGGACATCGTGGAAAATATTCAACGGGAAGCTGGTTTTGTCGCGTGATACTTTCGATATTGTCTTGTTAGGACCTGATTCTTTGTTGTTGGAAAATACGGATGGAATA
>CAUVFB010000069.1:0-7520 GCA_963551095.1 uncultured Prevotella sp.
AAATTGTTTCTTCAAAACTTTTCACTAATTTTGCATTTGCTGTTGGACTCTACATTGATAGGGCGACTATTCTGCTTCCAGTAGTTTTTTGATTTCCATATCGGTCTTCTTCAACCTGTCCTTGCACAACTTTATCAGTGCCTGTGCCTGCTTGAGCTGCCCGGCCATCTCGTCAAGGTCGAGCTCTCCGTTTTCCATTCTGCTTACGATGTCTTCCAGCTGGGCTATAGCTTCTTCGTATTTAATACTTTTCTTGTTCATATTTCAGTTGGGTTGATTGTTATTTCACAATTGATTTGACACATCCTTTTTCCATCTTTGTTGTCAGTTCATCGCCGGAACGAAGTTGGTGTGGTTCTCTGACGATATGCCCGTTACTGTAGGTTATGGTATAGCCGAGCCTCAGAAGGCGGTCGGGATTGAGCGAGTCTGTGCGTTGTGCGAGTATTTCCAAACGATGCTTCTTTTCTGTCAGGTTTCGCAATAATGCCTGTGGCACAGCCGAGGCTACTGACTCCAGCTGGTGTTGACTCCTTGTCAGTTTCTTGTTGATGGTGTTGTTCATGCGCAGCATTTTCCTTTCAATACGTGCTTCCTGCCGTTCTCTCGTCAGCGAGAAGAGAGCCGGGATGCCGGCCGAGAGGCTTTGGAGGCGGAGCCGCTCCTGTTGTATCTGCTCTCTCGTCCGTCTTGACAGTTGTTCCTGTGCAGTTTCAATTCTCTGCATTGTGTTGGCAAGATGTCCGATGAGGAAAGCTGCTGCTGCCGTTGGGGTTTTCACGCGGGTGTGGGAAACCATGTCGAGAATGCTTTCATCGCGTTCATGGCCTATGCCTGTGATGATGGGGAGGGGGAAATTGGCTACATTCTCTGCCAAAGTAAGGGTATCGAACGCACTTAAATCGGCTGTTGCGCCTCCTCCACGTATGATGATGACACAGTCGAACCGGTCTTCCTGGTCGTTGATAGCATTCAGTGCCGCCACGATACTCTGCTCCGTCTGTTCTCCCTGCATCGTTGCCTGAAAGAGCTTTGTGGTGAAATCGAATCCGTATTCATTGTTCTCCAGCTGATTGCAGAAGTCTCCATAGCCTGCAGCGGTTTTGGAAGAGATCACTGCAATGTGCTGGGCGAAGAGCGGAAGACGTAGTTCTTTCTGTAGGTCGAAGACTCCTTCAGCTTTCAACTGATGGATTATCTCCTGACGGCGGCGCGCCATATCGCCCATGGTGTATTCGGGATTGATGTCGTCTACAATCCACGAGAATCCATACTGTGGATGAAACTGTGCGTGAACTAATAGCAGCAGCTTCAGTCCGGCACGTATTTGCAGTCCCGTCGCCCGCTCAAACTGCGGCTTTACCTGTGTCCATGTTGTTCGCCAGCATTTTGCCGAAGCCCGTGCTATCGGTGTTTGCGTGCCGTCTTCTTTCTGAATCAGATCCATATAGAAGTGTCCGCGGTTCTCTCGTCCCTCCGACAGTTCGGCTTCCACCCAAAACGAGTGGGGCAGAGTTGTCGAAATGGTTTCCGCGACAATAGAATTGAGTTCGTAGAGAGTTAGGTATTTCTGCATGAGAGGACTGGTTTTTGGTTTTTATCAAGGGAGGTTCCTATAGCTGAACCTCCGGAATCCTGCTTGCGAGAGGCCTTCTCAGGAGGTAGGTTCATGCCTGCAAAGATAATAAGAAATATCAGAAAACGATTGCTGCAAGTAGCTTTTATAGGCGAATGTACGTGGCAAGGGGAAAGGAAAAGAGCCGTGCGTGTCCCTACATAGGATGAAACCATTGATGACAGATAAACGGACAATGACGACTTCAAACGCCCTAATGCCAAGCAGAGACCACAGCTAACAGGGGAAGGGTGTGTCAAAATAGGCACACCCTCATCTGTCTTCTCCTGTATATACTATCTATATCTTTCTATACATAGTATCTATCCTCCCATATACATAGTATCTATATAGTTCTATAGATAGTATCTATCCTCTCCTATAGATACTATCTATCCTCTCCTATAGATACTATCTATCCTCTTCTATAAATACTATCTATAGCTTTCTATTTCCTCAAAAAGTCGATAAGGATATTGCAGGAGATGCCCCTATCCATAAAGAGCTAAAAGCTGTTATGGAGGTACTTAAATGCTCAACTTGGGCAACCGTCAAAGCAAATCATTTATAAAGTACAACCACTGTCAAAAGAGATAGTGGTTGTTTTAGTTGTTCCAAGGATTGGTGGGAACGTTTAAGATGAAAGAGGACTTCTCTCAGTTCTATGTCTTGGCACGGGCTCTTGCTACTTATCTGTCATTAAATATTTGACGCTCTTTCCTTTAAAATTCGCTCGTAAAATGGAACTTGATGTGCTCGAAGTCCTGCTGCGCCATACTCAACACATAGCCCGAGTCGGCGAGGAACACGTCTCTGCCCTCGTTGTCTTTTGCCATATACTGGTATTTGCGCTTCTTGAAGTTGTCTAATTCAGCCTCGTTGTCGGCCTCAACCCAGCATGCCTTGTGCAGATGGACGGGTTCCCAGCGGCACTTCGCATTGTATTCGTGTTCCAATCGGTATTGTATGACCTCGAACTGGAGCTGTCCTACGGTGCCGATGATGCGGCGGTTGTTGAACTGATTGACAAAAAGCTGAGCCACACCTTCGTTCATCAGCTGTTCGATTCCTTTCATAAACTGCTTTGACTTCATGGGGTCGTCGTTCTCGATGTATTGGAACAACTCCGGCGAGAAGCTCGGCAGACCGCGGAAGTGAATGTTTTCGCCCTCGGTCAGCGTGTCGCCGATCTTGAATACGCCGCCGCTGTCAGGCAGACCGACGATGTCGCCGGGATAAGCCTCATCGACTGTACTCTTGCGTTGCGCCATAAACTGCGTGGGGGAGGAGAATCGGAGCGTCTTACCGTTGCGAATGTGAAGGTAGGGTTGGTTGCGCCGGAACTTTCCGGAGCACACTTTACAGAAAGCAATGCAGCTGCGGTGGTTCGGATCGATGTTGGCGGTAATCTTGAAAATGAATCCCGTGAACTTCGGTTCAGTGGGCTTGACCATCCGCTCCTCTGCTTTCGTCGGACGCGGACTCGGTGCTATCTCTACGAAACAGTTGAGCAGTTCCTGAACGCCGAAGTTGTTGAGAGCCGAACCGAAGAATACCGGAGCCACTTCGGCCGTCCGATAACTCTCGACATCAAATTCGGGATAGACACCATTGACGAGTTCAAGATCGTTGCGCAGCTGTTCGGCAAAACGGTCGCCCACCTGGCGGTCGAGTTCATCTGAGTCTGCGTTTATCTCAACCGTCTCCGTAACGCGTTGTTTGTTGGGCGTGAAGAGGTTGAGCTTCTGTTCATAGATATTGTACACGCCTTTGAAGCGTTGTCCCTGTCCAATAGGCCACGACAGCGGACGCACTTTTATATGGAGCTCTTCCTCCAATTCGTCGAGAATGTCGAAAGGGTCGCGTCCTTCACGGTCCATCTTGTTGATGAAAATGATAACCGGCGTATTGCGCATGCGGCATACTTCCATCAACTTCCGGGTCTGCGCCTCAACACCTTTGGCCGAATCTACAACGATAATGGCCGAGTCGACAGCAGTGAGTGTGCGGTAGGTATCCTCGGCGAAGTCCTGATGGCCGGGCGTATCAAGAATATTCACCTTATAGTCCCGGTAGTCGAACTCCATGACGGAAGTGGAAACGGAGATTCCGCGCTGCTTCTCAATATCCATCCAGTCGGATGTCGCGGTCTTGCGTATCTTGTTGCTCTTTACCGCACCGGCCACTTGTATCTGTCCGCCAAACAGGAGGAACTTCTCTGTGAGAGTCGTTTTACCTGCGTCAGGATGGGAGATGATGGCAAAGGTTCTTCTGCGTTCTATTTCGTTCATGTGTTGTTCGGTTCTTAAGCATTGAGATTCTTCATGCAGACCTTGAGGCTGTCGACCCAGTAAGGAATACTGATGCCGAAGGTTTCCTTTATCTTTGTCTTGTCGAGCACGGAGTAGGCCGGACGCGTAACCGGCGAGGGAAACTCGTCGCTGTGGCAGGGCTGGATTTCGCAGGCGTTGTTGCCGGCAAGCTCTGCAATCTTTTTCGTGAAATCGTACCAGCTGCATACACCCTCGTTGGAGAAATGATAAATGCCGCTCTTACGCTCGTATTTGCGTTTTTCAATGATGTCGTAGATCGCTTCGGCAAGGTCGCCGGCATACGTCGGAGTGCCGCATTGGTCGAAAACCACTTTCAGCTGCGGCTTTGTTGCTGTAAGGTTCATCATCGTCTTGACGAAGTTGTGCCCGAATTCGCTGTACAGCCATGCTGTGCGAAGGATGATATGATTCACGCCCGTAGCCTGTATGCGCTCTTCTCCGTGCAGTTTTGTCAGCCCATAGACACCCGTCGGAGTTCCTTTCTGATCTTCCTTGCAAGGGGTATTGTACGGGTCGCCACCAAAAACATAGTCGGTGCTGATGTGAACAAGAAGTCCGCCGACTTCTTTCATCGCCTTGGCAAGGTTCTCAGGAGCAACCGCATTGAGCGTCTCAACGATTTCGCCGGCAGTCTCGGCTTTGTCGACATTGGTCCAGGCAGCACAGTTGATGACGCATCTCACATCATTTTGTTTCACAACCTTGCGTATTTCGTCAAGCTGGGTAATATCCAACTTCTGATAACCATCGCATACATCCGTGAAGATATAGTTGTCCTTACTTTTCTTTGCAACCAGTTGCATCTCATTGCCAAGTTGTCCGTTGGCACCTGTTACAAGTATGTTCATATCTTTTTCTCTTTATATCGTTCGCCTTTATTCGTCTTCGAAAACCAGCCCTTCTGCCTTGTCCTTGATATAATAGTCGGACAGCATGCCGATGAGTGTGGTGATTTCTTTCACCGCATGAGTTGTTTCCCGGCTGATTTCTTTCTTCTGCAAGCGCAGTATCATTACTCCATAGAGCATGTCGAAGCAGGTTTCTATTTCACTTTTACTCAATCCTGCTGCCACTGTCTTCAATCGTTCGTCGTTCTTGCGTGCCATCTCGTCTGCCGCCTGCTTGGTTTTGCCACGCAACTCTACGATATAAGGCAGCACGCGATAGTATTCGGCAGAATAGAAAGGAAACTTTGACGAAGCCAACAGTTGTGCGTGGAGTTCCGTCAGATCCTGTACGAGAATCTTATTGATTTGCAGATGACCGCTTTCGCGGCATCCTTCCTGATTCATCATGCGTACCAGGTCGCCGAACCAGTCTTCCTCTTCTTCTTTCTGTTCGTCGGTGTAGTTGAAACGGTCAATGTATTCTTTGCGGATACGGGACAAGGAACAGCCGTAGACGCGGATGATGTCTTCTATCTGCCACATGTACAGCAGATATTCGGCTATGCTTTTCTTCCTGAGTTCTTTTGCTACAAACATAGATACAAGGATGTGAAGTTATCATATCGTCTCTGACATTAATAGTAAGAGGGGAGGTGGTACAGGTTGAATATTGTACCGACAAGAACAAGGAGTGAGAATAGAATCACGACAGAGCCTATTATTTTGTTGATAATAAGGATGCCGTTGGCATCGAACTTCCCTCTTATCTTATTGATGAGCCACGTGAGACCATACCACCATACCAGTGCGCCCAAAGGAATACAGGCAAATCCGACAATCATCTCTAACGGCTGGTCGGGCTGCACAAAAGCAAACTGCGCGAAAGTGGCCATCATCAGGAACATAATAAGCGGATTTGAGAACGTTACAAGGAAAGCCGTGAGGGTGTTATGCCACAATGTTCCCTTGGTATTTCCGCTCTTGTGCATCTTCTTTGTGGGGTTCGACATAAAGAAGTAAAGCCCGAAAAGCAGCAGAAGTACACTTCCCGATATTTGCAGTATCAACTGATAGGTTGGGTTCTGCAGGGGCTTCATAATGAAACTCATGCCTAACCCTACAATGAGGGCATAGATGAAATCACTGACAGCGGCTCCGATTCCTGTTACGAAGCCGTACCATCGGCCTTTGTTCAAAGTGCGTTGAATACACAAGATACCTACTGGTCCCATTGGCGCAGACGCTATGATTCCGATAAGCATACCCTTAAAGATGAAGTCGAGTATATCCAGCTGGATGGGAAATGGCATGTTCATAATTCGAATGCAAAATTGCGAAAATTAAACGGAACGAACAAATTTCGCCTATAAAACTTTGTCGCATCGCCGACTTTCCCTATCTTTGCGCAACGAAGTTGAACTAAAAACTTGTAGTAATCATGGACGTATTAGAACCAAAGCCTTTCGTCATAGGCTTAGATTTAGGAGGAACTAATTCTGTATTCGGTATTGTTGACCAACGCGGTCAGGTGATAGCAACCAATTCTATTAAAACACAGACGTACAAGGCTGTAGAGGATTTCGTAGATGCCGGTGTTGAAGCTCTCAAACCCATCATCGCGAAAATAGGCGGGATCATTCAGATTAAGGCTATGGGCATCGGCGCACCCAACAGTAACTTCTACCGCGGTACGATAGAGTATGCTCCCAATCTGATATGGGCGCATGAGAGTGTCGTTCCTTTGGCAGAGATGTTCTCTTCCCGACTGGGTATTCCCGTGGGGCTTACCAACGATGCCAACGCGGCCGCTATCGGTGAGATGCAGTATGGTGTTGCACGGGGAATGAAGAACTTCATCATGATCACTTTGGGCACGGGTGTAGGATCGGGTATTGTTATCAATGGTCAGATGGTCTACGGATCGGACGGATTTGCAGGCGAGCTGGGACACGTAACGATGGTTCGTGGCAGCGAAGGCCGCATGTGTGGATGTGGAAGAACCGGTTGTTTGGAAGCTTACTGCTCGGCAACGGGAGTCGCACGCACTGCCCGCGAGTTCCTGACCAACTCCGACGAACCTTCCGAACTCCGCAGTATCGCGTTGGAAAACATTACCTCCCTCGACGTTTCCATAGCTGCCGGCAAGGGCGATAAACTCGCATTGAACGTTTATGAGTTTACTGGCAAGATGCTCGGTGAGGCTTGTGCCGACTTTGCCACCTTTGCTTCGCCGGAAGCATTCGTGTTCTTCGGTGGCTTGACCAAGGCCGGCGACTTGCTGATGAATCCCATCAAGCGAGCTTATCAGGAGCATGTCATGCCAGTATTCAGAGATAAGGCCAAGTTCTTCATCAGTTCTTTGGACGATGCTTCTGCTGCCGTGCTGGGGGCATCTGCCATTGGCTGGGAGCTGTAAAGCGAAGAACCGGCATGCAACGCAAGCGCATGCTGAAGTTCCCGGCTCAATTTTTGGACTATCAAGGGAATGTGTCAATCAGGCGCATTCCCTTTTTTATTACTTCCTCTTCGCGATTACGGATTCGGCTTCTTAGCTTCTTTATTTCTGTGTATTTGGCATCTGAATCCTTCTGCTGAAGTCTGGAACTCCCACGTCCGTTTCCTAAAACCCTATACCTTTTTGTCAGAAACCCTATACCCTTTTGTCAGAAACCCTATACCCTTTCA
>CAUVFB010000070.1:0-7506 GCA_963551095.1 uncultured Prevotella sp.
GACACAGAAGCCGATAAACACGATAATCCATATGTATTATAACGTCAAAGCCCCCCCCCGACTTCATACAACCATCACGCTGCCCCCTTCGAAGAGCATCAGCAACCGCGCACTCATCATCAATGCTCTCGCAAAAGGAAAAGACTGCCCATGCAACCTGTCCGATTGCGATGATACGGAAGTCATTGTGCGTGCCCTAAGAAACCATCCCGAAATCATCGACATCAAGGCTGCAGGAACAGCCATGCGTTTTCTCACTGCTTATCTCAGCACTAAAGAGGGCAAACACATCCTTACGGGAACTGAACGGATGCGCCACCGACCTATCAAAGTGCTTGTCGATGCACTCCGTTTCCTTGGAGCCGACATCGAATACGAGGGCGAAGAGGGCTTTCCTCCGCTTTGTATACGTGGAAAGGAACTCCATGGAGGAGCTTTGGAAATACCCGGCAACATCAGTTCTCAATACATTTCCGCATTGATCATGCTGGGGCCGACACTGGAGAATGGTTTACAACTCCGTCTGTTAGGTGAAATTATCTCCCGACCTTACATTGATCTTACCCTGCATGTCATGCACGAGTATGGCGTAAAGGCTGAATGGAGCGATGTAGACACCATTTCTATTCCTCACCAATCCTATACCCACCGTCCTTACACAATAGAAAATGACTGGAGTGCGTCAAGTTACTGGTACGAAATGGTTGCACTCACAGACGATACCGATGCACAGATTACAATGCCGGGACTTCTTGATGCTTCGAGGCAGGGTGATGCAGCTGTCAAATACATCTTCTCGCTGCTCGGTGTACGAACCATCTTCATCGGAAAGGACGGTCAACAACCTTCCACCATTCAGATTTCCCACTATCGGCGACCCCTTCCCCGTCTCGAATACGATTTCGTCAACCAGCCCGACTTGGCTCCTACGCTTATCGCCATGTGTCCGGTATTAGGTATTCCTTTCCGTTTCGAAGGGCTGGCAACTCTCAAAATCAAGGAAACGAACCGCGTTGAGGCGATGAAAACAGAGATGCGCAAGCTCGGATATGTTCTCCACGATGTCAACGGCAGTGAGATGATATGGGACGGAGAACGCGTCGAACCGCAACCGCAGCCCGTTATAGACACCTACGGTGATCATCGAATGGCAATGGCATTCGCTCCGCTGGCTATCCGACTTGGAGAAATCCGCATCAATTACCCTGAGGTGGTAACAAAATCGTATCCTCGCTATTGGGACGACCTGCGTCAAGCCGGCTTCAGCATAAAGCCGATCCATACAAAGGAGTAATTTCAACTCACATCTACCTATGGATATTATCTTATGGAGCATCATAGCTCTCGCCAGTTTAGGTGTATTGGCAGGTATCATCAGCCTCTTCACCCGGCGAAAGGACGGCAGAGAAGACTCCATCGTCATTGCTTCGAGCGACTGCTCCACTTGCAGCGGAGAAGACGAAGGCTGCGAACAAACTTGTATAATGGAAGCTGCCACACGGCCTGTAGTGTATTACGACGACGAGGAACTGGATCGGTTCAAGGGGCGATCCGCTACCGACTACTCAGAAGAGGAAGTCGAGGAGTTCACAGAAGTTCTCTACACGATGAAACCCGAAGAAGTGAAGGGCTGGAACCGCAGTCTTATCCTTCGGGGCATCAATTTTCCCAATCTGATAAAGGATGAACTGATAGCAATGATAGAAGAATGAGAAAAACAATGCAGTGTAACTCAAAATTCAAAGGATAGTTTTTGAGGAATCAACAAGCCTTATTTGACTGGTAAAAGTTATACTTTCATCTTTCAAAAAAGCCTCATTCATAAATTCCCACTCAACATACCACATTCAAGAATAGTGAAACGCAACTATCAACCATACTCCATCATATTGTTATCGGCAGTTGTTCTGTCGACTGCCATAAGCTGTTCCACCAACAAAAACACCTCTCAGTCGCGCTGGTGGCATGCATTCAATACCCGATACAATACGTATTATAATGGTGCGCAGGCCTATATAGACGGTTCATTGGAAAAGGAAAACGGCAACAAGGACAACTTTACCGAGCTGATACCTTTGTATACTGTAGGCAACAAAGCCAGCAAGGAGATTGGACAAGGCAACTTTGAGCGTGCCATCACCAAAGCTGAGAAAGCCATCGCACGTCATAGCATCAAGCGGCGACCCGAATGGAACAAGTCACGACGCAAGACAGAGAGAGACATAGAGTGGCTTTCGCGTCGGGAATACAACCCTTTTCTGTGGAAAGCATGGCTACTGATGGGTCGGGCACAGTTTCATAAGGGAGCATTTGATGAGGCTGCGTCTACCTTTGCCTACATGAGCCGGCTCTATCAAGGGCAACCTGCCATCTACGGCAAGGCTCGTGCGTGGCTCGCCAAAAGCTATATTGAGGAAGGATGGCTCTACGATGCAGAGGACGTTATCCGTAATATGCAGCGCGATTCACTCGACTGGCATGCCGTAAAGGAGTGGGATTATACCCTTGCCGACTATTATATACACACCGGCGATCTCGAAAAAGCCATCCCATATATGCAGAAAGTCGTCAAGCACGAGATGCGCCGGAAGCAGCGGGCACGCGAATTGTATCTCTTAGCACAGCTTTACGCCGCAACGGGGAAGAAACAGGAGGCACAGAAAACCTTCCGTCGCGTCGTCCGCTCAAATCCTCCTTACGAACTGGAATTTAATGCGCGGATTGCCGAAACCGAAGTGATGGCAGCCGGACAGGGCAGGCAAATGGTGGCAAAACTCAAACGAATGGCAGCCTCCGACAACAATAAAGAATACCTGGATCAGGTCTATTACGCTATGGGCAATATTTACCTGGCAGAAAAAGACACGATGTCTGCTATCTCAGCATACGAACAAGGCAACAAAAAAGCAACCCGCAACGGAATAGAGAAAGGTGTACTGCTCCTCCATCTCGGCGACCTTTATTGGGCAAAGGAAAAGTTTGGCGATGCCCGTCGCTGCTACAATGAAGCACTCGGACTGCTTGATAAAGACAGAAAAGACTACGAACAACTTTCTCAACGTTCTAAGGTCTTAGACGAATTGGTACCCTTTACTGATGCCGTACAGCTACAGGATTCGCTTCAACACTTAGCAAAATGCACGGAAAAGGAACGCTTTGAGGCCATCGACAAGGTCATAGAAGCCTTGAAACGAAAAGAGAAAGAAGAACGAGATAAGCAAGCTGAACAGAACGCACAGGAACAACAGCAGAAGAATGGAGGTCTGGGAAACCTACCGCAGAACAACAATCAGCGACAGAGTAACCAACAGGGAGGAGCCTGGTACTTCTATAATCCAATGGCAGTACAGCAAGGTAAGACTGCTTTCCAGCAGCAATGGGGCAAGCGCGAGAACATAGACAACTGGCAGCGCATCAACAAAACTGTAGTGGGAAATATCGGTTCGAATGCCGAAACAGCTGAACTGACCGACGAACAACGTGATTCCATAGCGCAGACAGAGGCACGTCTCGACTCTATCAAGAACACTACGGACTCCGCACAGAACGACCCACACAAACGGGAATACTACCTTGCGCAGATTCCCTTTACTCCGGAACAACTTGAAGCCAGCAATTTGATCCTCGAAGATGGGCTTCATCATTCAGGCGTAATATTCAAAGACCAGCTTGACAACCTCACTCTTGCTGAACGGGCATTGCGCCGTGTGAGCGACAACTACCCTACTTACGAGAAGATGGACGACGTGTTCTACCATCTATACCTTTTATATATGCGGCGCAACCAGCCCGATATAGCCAACAATTACATCGAAAAACTGAAAACTGCATATCCCAAAAGCGAGCTGACCCTTTTACTCACCGACCCTTACTACGCCCAAAATGCTAAGTATGGAGTACATCTTGAGGATTCACTCTACGCTGCAACATACGAAGCATTTAGGGCGAACAGATTCGGCGAAGTGGCAGCGAACAGCAGTATATCAGAAACTCGATTCCCAATGGGGGCTAACCGCGACAAGTTTCTCTTCATCGGTGGATTGAGTAAGCTCAACAATGGCGACATCAACGGGTGTGTTGCAGATATGAAAACCGTCGTAGAGAAATACCCGCAAAGCCGCATCAGCGAGATGGCAGGAATGATTGTCAACGGCGTAAAGGCTGGAAAGAAACTTCGCAACGGACGTTTCGACCTCGACGATGTATGGTCTTACCGTGCAAACGTGCTCAACGACAGCGACAGTATCAAGCAGATGAAGTTCTCACCCGACCGTATTGCCGACTTTAAGTTCCTCCTTCTTTATCATCCGGACTCACTCCAAGAGAACAAACTCCTCTTCGAGATGGCGCGGTTCAACTTCTCCAGCTTCCTTGTACGCAACTTTGATATGACAATAGAGGATGTCGGAGGACTTCATCAACTCCTGATTTCAGGCTTCCGCAGCTTTGATGAAGCCTATCAGTACGCCCGCCAGCTTTTCAGCACCCCATCTGTTGTAGCACAACTGGACAAATCGGTGCGTGGAATTATCATCAGCGAAAAGAATCTACAGCTCATCGGCACTGCATTCAGCTATAACGACTATGACGATTTCTACTCGAAACACTTCGCACCACTGAAGGTTACACAGCGATACCTGCTCTCTGAACCCGCCGAAGTAGCTACCCCACGTGAACGCGACCTACAAAAGGAAATTGAAGACCGCAATCCGACTGAGCGCGACCGAAACCTTCAGGAACAGAAACAGGCAGAATCGACCGTAGAGACAATCATTCCGATGGACGATGAGAAAACCATCGAGACAGAAAAGCCTTCCGGTAAGCAGATCAATCCGGTGGATTCTATTGAAAGCAAAGCCACACCGGCTAACACAAAGCAAGAGAATCCGCAACCGACACCGACTCCACAGACTTCACAAAAAGAAGAGCCGACTACGCCAACGGACAATAATGCGCTTGAGATTCCGGCGGAAGAAACCCCAAAGGCTGTTGAAAATACAGATGTTATCCCCATTGACGAGCCTGCAAAACAGCCGGTAGAAGACAAGGATTTCATCCCATTAGACGAACCCAAAACACAGCCTGCCACACCGAAGAAGCCTGCTACAAAGCAGCAGTCTCCCACACAGGAGAAGCCATCTACGTCCCCAACGGATGGGAAAAAGCCTACCCCGGACAATGGAAAGAAGAAGCCTGTACCGACACCACAGAACCATCAACAGCCGGAGAAACCGAAACCAGCGACACCGGCAAAGAAGTCGGACGAACCCATCTTCTATTTCGGCGACGAAACTGCGCCACAGCCAACTCCCCAAAAGAAGAAACAGAAACCTGTACTCGACAATGTAGACGACGAATACTACGACCTCGATGGTTTCTAAGCGTCTGTCGGAGAAACAAAACATAAACAGAAAGGAAGAGAAACAAACATGAACAATGGATTATTGCTCTGGGTTGATGACGAAATCGAGCTATTGAAAGCTCATATCATCTTCCTGGAAAAGAAAGGATACAAAGTCGTTACCGTCAGCAACGGAGCGGATGCCATTGACCAATGCCGCACGCAGACTTTTGATCTCGTGCTGCTCGACGAGCAGATGCCGGGACTTTCTGGACTCGAAACACTCCAGCAAATCAAGGAGATACAGCCTGCCACACCCATCGTCATGGTAACGAAGAGCGAGGAAGAGAACATAATGGATCAGGCAATTGGGTCGAAAATAGCCGATTATCTTATCAAACCGGTCAATCCCAACCAAATACTTCTGAGTCTGAAGAAGAACATTCACCGTCGGGAAATCGTAACAGAGGTTGCCCAAAGCAGCTATCAACAGGAGTATCAGCAGATTGCCACGAAGATAAGCGACTGTCGTAGCTTTGCCGACTGGAAGAATATCTACCGCCGACTCGTCAAGTGGGAACTCGAACTGAGCAGTGCCGACAGCAGTATGACCGATATGCTGAAGATGCAGAAAGAGGAAGCCAATAATAGTTTCGCCAAGTATATCTCCCAAAACTATCTCAACTGGGTAGCACCCAAGCCCACCGGCAGCCCGACAGAGAAGTTCAGCGACATCAGAAAGCAACAGACAGCTGCCGACCGACCAATGATGAGTACCGACATCTTCAAGCAATGCATCTTCCCCAAGATAGACCAGGGCGAGAAAGTATTCTTGATTGTCATCGACAACTTCCGCTTCGACCAGTGGAGAATGCTGGCACAGGAAATCGGAGACCTCTTCGATATCGACGAAGACCTCTACCTCACCATTCTGCCCACAGCCACCCAGTATGCGCGCAACGCCATCTTCAGCGGACTGATGCCACTCCAAATCGTCTCAATGTTCCCCGAACTATGGGTAGACGAAGACGAAGAAGAAGGCAAAAACCTCAACGAAGCACCACTCATCCAGACACAGATAGACCGCTACCGACGACACGACAGATTCTCCTATCACAAAGTCAACAACTCGGCAGGGGCAGAAAAGTTTATGCAGCAATACCCCAACTTAGCCCAAAACGACCTCAACGTGCTCGTGGTCAACTTCATTGACATGCTCTCCCATGCCCGGACAGAGATGAAAATGATACGCGAACTGGCTAACAACGAGAGTGCTTACCGCTCAATAACGCTCAGTTGGTTCCGCCACAGCGTCCTTGCCGATGTCATACGAGAGCTGGCACAGTCCGATTACAAGATTGTTCTCACCACCGATCACGGTTCTATCCGCACCACGCAGCCGATAAAGATTATCGGCGACCGCAACACAAACACGAATCTACGGTACAAACTCGGTAAGAACCTAAGATACAATCCAAAGGAAGTCTTCACGATCAAGAACCCAAAACAGGCACAACTCCCCTCACCCAACCTCAGCACAAGCTACGTATTCGCCATGGGAGACGCTTTCTTTGCCTACCCCAACAACTACAACTACTACGTTTCCTACTATAAGGACACTTTTCAGCATGGAGGAATATCCATCGAAGAAATGCTGGTACCGCTCATTACGCTGACGCCGAGGAAGAGATAAAACTTCAATCAGAATATGGAAATCAGAATCAATAGCCTCGAAACCATGCAAGAGGCAGCCAAAGAGTTTATCAACAAGATCGGTACGGCCAAAGTTCTTGCCTTTTATGGCAAGATGGGTGCAGGAAAGACAACCTTCATCAAGGCTATCTGCAAAGTACTCGGAGTAGACGACGTGATTACTTCTCCCACCTTTGCCCTCGTCAACGAGTATACCGACGGCAAGGGAAACCCTATCTACCACTTCGATTTCTATCGCATCAGGAAACTGGAGGAAGTCTACGACATGGGCTACGAGGACTATTTCTACAGCAACCAAATCTGTCTGCTCGAATGGCCGGAGCTTATCGAGGACATTCTGCCCGACAATACCGTCAAGATAACCATCGAAGAACAAGCCGACGGCAGCCGCACCATCACTTTCCCTACGTAAAAGACATGACGACGAACAATTCCGGCGAATCCAACCACAA
>CAUVFB010000071.1:0-7497 GCA_963551095.1 uncultured Prevotella sp.
AGGGCGTGTGGCTGCTTTGTTGTATAATTCCTTGTCATCATCTCTTCGTTGTTTGATTGAATCGGCTGCAAAAGTAATGAAAGAATCCTAAAGCGGCAAATAAAAATAGAAAGAAGTGCGTGTTGAGCTTCCGCGCTCCGTGTTTCGGTTTCCTTGCAGTTTTCTTTCGGTTTCCAAGCGATTTCTTCCCGGTCGATGGGGCCTTTCCGGGGCTTGTACTTGATGCGGCTTCCGACACTCCCAAGACAAGCCCAAAAAAGTTCGCGAACTTTTTTGAGGCTGTCTTAGGTCGTCGCCAACACCTCCGAAAAGAATGCCTTCCCCGGCCTTTCAGAAAGGTTCGGATGACAGAGAATCAGACGTATGGAATGAAGCCGGGAAAGCTTCAAGACACAATGACTTTAGGGGGATAAGAAAACTCCGGCGTGAAACAGTTGATAAGACAGATGAGTATCTGTTCTTACGCTTCTGAGGAGCCTTGGCTGACGGCATGTTTGCTTTCGCAATACCGCATCGGCTCCTTCTCTTATTTCCTGCCGAACCGGCTGAACCATTTCAATGGTTTCTTGATGAGTGCCTTGAGACCTTTCTCTTCTTTTTTTATAGAGAAACCCTCGTCGCGGATATCATATTTCGTACTGCGGCGCGGCTCTTTCTCGTTAGACTTGCGACCTCTCTTCGACTTCGGTTTGGCTGTCTTTCCGCTGGTATTCTTGCTGTTTGGATCATTACGCCTGTCATGCGGCTGTCCCGGTTTTCGGCCTTTGCTTTGTGACTTTCTGCGGCTGATCTGCTGATCGGTCTCTGTTTTTTTTCCGTTCTGCATGTCTGTCTCGTCTGTCTCGCCCTTACGGATGCTGTTTCCTTTTCTGCGCGGACTCTGACGTTTCTGCTTTCCTTGGTTATCCCGGCTCTGTCCGTTGTTGTCGGCAGACTGTACGGCAGTGGCTTCGGCTTGCCGTGTCGCCTGACACTGATTCTCGGGAAGCTGATTCTCATTGCGCGGCTGTGCAGTCTCTGTAGGACGGTTGCTGCGCTGACGGCTTGGGTTGCGGCTCTTCTTGTCGCGATGACTCTGCTGGTCGCGGGCATGACGGCGTCGGCTCTTGGCATTGCGGCGGGGTCTTCCCGATGTCTTATACTCCGGTCCGTCGCCGAGACCATCGGGAAGTGGAACTTTTTCCACCTCCTTCCCGAGGAAATGTTCTATCTGCTGGAAGTAAGGGATGTCGGTATCGCTGACGAAAGTAATCGCCGCCCCGTCGCGGTCGGCGCGTGCCGTTCGTCCAATGCGGTGCACATAGTCCTCTGCATCGCGTGGTACGTCGTAGTTGATGACCATTGCTATGTCGTCGATATCAATGCCCCTGGCGATAAGGTCCGTTGCCACGAGCACGTCAATCTGCCCGCTTTTGAACCGGAACATCATTTCGTTGCGCGCCGCCTGATCGAGGTCTGAGTGCATTTCGCCGCAGTTGATATGCTTTTGGTTGAGCGATTGAGCAATCTGCTTCACTTTCTGCTTCGAGCCTGAGAAGACAATGACACGGTTAAGGTCGCCCGCCTTGAAGATGTTCTTGATGATTCCCATCTTCTGTGTTTCGTGGCAGACGTATGCCATTTGGTGTATCTTCTCGGCGGGTCTGCTTACTGCGAGCTTGATCTCGACGGGATTCTTCAGCAGAGTCTTCGCCAACTCCTCTATTTTAGTGGGCATTGTAGCGGAGAACATGATAGTTTGGCAGTTCGGCGGCAGCTTATTCGCAATGGTCATAATGTCTTCCGAGAAGCCCATATCAAGCATTCGGTCGGCCTCATCGAGAATGAAGAAGCTTACTTTCGACAGGTCTACATTGCCGAGGGAGATGTGCGAGATAAATCGTCCCGGGGTGGCGATGACGAGATCGGCTCCCAGCGAGAGGCTCTTCAATTCTTGTTCGTATCGGTTTCCGTCGTTGCCGCCATAGACAGCGACGCACGAAACACCGTCGAGATAGTAGGAGAAGCCTTGTATCGCCTGATCAATCTGCTGGGCAAGTTCGCGTGTCGGTGACATGATCACACAGTTGATGGCATCTTCGGGATACCCGCCGTCAGCCAGTTTCGAAAGTACAGGAAGCAGATAAGCGGCGGTTTTGCCGGTTCCTGTCTGCGCTACACCGAGCACATCTCTACCTTTTAATATCTCCGGGATACAGTTTTCCTGTACTGGAGTACACTCCTCGAAGTGCATGTCATACAATGCGTCGAGGATGTCCTCGTTCAAATCTAAATCTTCAAATATCATAATTTCGTTTCTTTTACGGGGTGATGAGGGGATAAAGTAATCGGAATTCAATTGGGTGCCTTTCGGTAACAGAAGTAGGCAATCACCGCAAAGAACATGTTGGGAATCCACGCTGCGAGTATGGGCGGGGTGGCTGCGTTGATGGCAAAAGTCGAGGAGACGGTCTGAAGCATGATGTATCCGAAGCTGAGAGCCAGTCCGATGCCGAGATACAAGCCCATGCCGCCCTTGCGTTTGCGCGATGACAGAGATACGCCGATGATAGTCAGGATAAACGAAGAAAACGACATGGCTATCCGTTTGTGGTACTCTACCTCGTACTGCACGACATTTCCCGATCCGCGGCTAGTCTGTTTGGAGATATAGTCGAGTAGCTCGGGCGAAGTGAAAGTCTCTTGCTGCCCTTTGGAATAGACCAGGTCGGTCGGTTCCATCAGTATCAACGTGTCGAGAACATCACCTGTTTTGATATGCTCCTTAAGTCCCTTGAGCTGTCTTATCTTCCAGTTGGAGGCCTTCCAATGGAACTTCGAGTCGGCCACCGTGTCATACTGGATTTCCGTTGCCGTAAGGTGGTCTATCAGTTTCTTGTTCTCAAATCGATCGAGGGAGAACCCGTAGCCCCGCTTATACGTGTCGTCGTAGTGCTGAATATAGGCCACAGTGTTCTTTCCCACCTGTAATTGCACATTTTCGGCAGAGGTATTCTTCTTGGAGTTACGGTAGAGCGACTCGAAGTTCTGCCTGATGACCGTTCCTTTGGGAATCACAAAGCTGTTGAGATAGAAAGTAAGGCCAGCTATCAGTACGCACGAGAGCATATAAGGACGCAACAGTCGATGGAAAGAAACACCGGCTGCCAGCATCGATATAATCTCAGAATTGCCGGCTAACTTCGATGTAAAGAAGATAACGGCAATGAAAACAAAGAGCGGGGAAAAAAGATTGGAATAATAAGGGATGAAGTTGGCATAGTAATCGAAGACAATTGCACGCCACGGAGCATGGTATTGGGTGAACTTAGACAGGTTTTCGTTGAAGTCGAAAACAATGGCTATGGAGATAATCAAGAGGATAGAGAAGACGTAAGTACCTATGAACTTCTTGACAATGTACCAGTCGAGCCGTCCCAATATACGTTTCGGACTCAGCCATCCCAACATCTTCAGAAGTCTCCACCCAATGCGCCATGCCCAAACCATCGTAGTTCGGACATTCACCTTTTTTATATTATCCAAAATACCTTTCATAATCAGCTTACAGATAAGGCTTGTTTGTTAGACGAACAACACTTGTTTATTAGATGAACAACGCTTGTTTGTCACCCAACAAGCCTATATCGCTTTGCTTAAATTCGTCTTCCTAACTGTTCGATGATGGATGCTTTCCACTGAACGAAGTCGCCTTTCTCAATATGTGAACGCGCATCGGCTACCAGTCGAAGGTAGAAAGAGAGATTGTGAATGCTCGCTATCTGCATCGCCAACAGCTCGCCGGCCTTGAAAAGATGATGGAGATAGGCCTTCGTCGTGCATCTGTCGATGTTACAGCCATTAGCATCAACGGGCGAGAAGTCCATCTCCCATTTCTTGTTACGCATATTCATCGTTCCCTCGTAAGTGAACAGCATCGCATTGCGGCCGTTTCGGGTTGGCATCACGCAGTCGAACATATCCACACCACGCTCAATGGCTTCGAGAATATTCTGTGGTGTGCCCACGCCCATGAGGTAGCGAGGTTTGCTTTTAGGCAGAATGGCATTGACAACTTCTATCATCTCATACATGATCTCCGTCGGTTCACCTACAGCCAGCCCACCGATGGCATTTCCGTCAGCCTCCTTGTCAGCAACAAACTTGGCTGCTTCACTGCGCAAATCCTTATAGGTGCAACCCTGCACAATGGGGAAGAGGCTCTGATGATACCCGTATAGAGGTTCCGTCTTATTGAATCGGCTGATGCAACGGTCGAGCCAACGTTGTGTCATAGCTAAGCTGCGCTTCGCATACTCGTAGTCGCTCTTGCCGGGAGGGCATTCGTCAAGTGCCATTATAATGTCTGCACCGATTGTTCGTTCTGTATCCATCACGTTTTCCGGTGTGAATACGTGCTTGGAACCGTCTATATGACTATGGAACTCGCATCCTTCTTCTGATAGTTTACGAATACCCGTCAGCGAAAAAACTTGGAATCCTCCCGAATCAGTTAGGATGGGATGATCCCAGCCATTAAATTTGTGCAATCCACCAGCAGCTTTCAGTACCTCAAGTCCCGGTCGAAGATAAAGATGATAAGTGTTACCCAAGATAATTTGTGCCTTCACTTGATTCATCAACTCGGAGAAGTGAACAGCTTTCACAGTACCCGCTGTTCCGACAGGCATAAAGATGGGGGTCTTTATCTGCCCATGATCAGTCGTTATAAGTCCTGTACGAGCATCGCTTGCCCTATCGTTACATTGTAGTTCAAATGTCATTACTTCTCTTCCTTGTTGTCTTCTTCCTTTATAGACAAGTCTACGGGGTTGGCAACGAGTTCGTCTGTCAAGGCGAAATCCCATACTTGCTGTACGTTTTCCACATAATGGAACTCTACGCCCTTACGGTATTTCTCGGGAATCTCCTCTATATCTTTCCTGTTTTCCTGACACATCATGATGTCGGTAATGCCTGCGCGCTTGGCCGCAAGGATCTTTTCTTTGATTCCACCAACAGGCAACACCTTGCCACGAAGGGTTATTTCGCCCGTCATGGCAGTGTTCTTGCGCACTTTTCGCTGCGTGAGTGCAGAGGCAATACTCGTTGCAATGGTAATACCGGCAGAAGGACCGTCTTTCGGAGTAGCTCCTTCAGGCACATGAATGTGGATGTTCCACTGCTCGAAAATACGATAGTCGACCTTCAAGGCATCAATGTGAGCTTTCACATATTCGAGAGCGATAATGGCAGACTCCTTCATCACATCGCCAAGGTTACCCGTCAACGTCAGTTTGCCGGCTTTCCCTTTCGACAGAGAAGTTTCTATAAAGAGGATTTCTCCGCCCACACTTGTCCACGCTAAACCCGTTACGACACCGGCATAGTCGTTTCCCTGATAAATATCACGGTAGAAAGGTGGTTTTCCAAGAAGGTCTTCCAACTCAACGGGAGTAATCTTGTCAGATGGGAGTTCCCCATTGAGTGCCTGTCTGTAGGCCAATTTGCGCAACGCCTTGTTGACTTGCTTCTCCAACTGACGCACGCCGCTTTCTCGGGTATAGCTTTCTATAATCTTTTCCAAAGCTTGTTTGGTGAACTTCAGTTTCGGTACGAAGATATTAAGTCCCGTATTTGAAAGTTCTTTCGGGACAAGATGCCGTTTGGCAATCTCTATCTTCTCCTCGGTAATATAGCCCGAAACTTCTATAATTTCCATACGGTCAAGCAACGGACGGGGGATAGTATTGATGTCATTGGCTGTTGCTATGAACAGAACCTTGGATAGATCGTAGTCTACATCAAGGTAGTTGTCATGGAAAGCATTGTTTTGTTCAGGATCCAACACTTCCAATAATGCTGACGATGGGTCTCCATTGACAGTTCCCTGCGTAACCTTGTCAATCTCGTCAAGGATGAACACTGGATTGGATGAGCCTGCTTTTTGGATATTCTTGATAATACGACCTGGCATTGCCCCAATATAAGTGCGGCGATGACCGCGTATTTCCGATTCGTCGTGCAGTCCTCCCAACGACATACGGACATATTGACGCTTCATCGATTCGGCAATAGACTTGCCTAGACTGGTCTTTCCCACTCCTGGAGGGCCATAAAGGCAGAGAATAGGCGACTTGTTGCTGCCTTTCAGCTGCAATACTGCCATATATTCGAGTATGCGCTCCTTCACCTTCTCCATACCATAATGGTCGCGGTCAAGCACTCTCTTGGCGCGTTTGAGGTCTAAATCATCCCTAGTAAACTCGTTCCACGGAAGATTTACCATTGTTTGGAGATAGTTTACCTGCACGCTGTAATCGGGACTCTGTGGATTTAATGTGTCAAGCTTTGCCAGTTCTTTCTTGAAAGTCCTGGCAATATCTTCCGACCACTTCTTGTTTTCAGCTTTTTCTCGCAATTCTTTCTTTTCAGGAGCAGAGTCTCCATCGCCCAATTCCTCCTGAATATTCTTAATTTGCTGGTGTAGAAAATACTCACGCTGCTGTTCGTCAAGATCTTCACGAGTCTTGGAACGAATGCTCTGACGTAGATGTTGAAACTGAATTTCACGATTTAGCAGTTTCATCAAGCGGAAAAGGCGGTCTTTTATCGAATCCTCCTTCAACAGATGAATCTTGTCGCTCACGCTGAACGGTAAATTTCCACATACGTAATTGACAGATACAACCGCATTGCCAATATTATCAAGGGCAAACTGAGAGTCGTCGGGTATTTCATCACTCCCATGTATATATTCCTTTGCCGTTATTTTCATATCATTAACGGCGGTAACGAACTCTGTATCCTGTGGATCGACAACCTCTTCGGGCAGTGCCGTTGTCGTCCCCATCATAAATAATTTTCCCGGAGTCAACTTATTTAAATGGCATCTACCCAATCCCTGCAAAATGGCAGTGCGGTTTTCACCATTCACACTACCTGGCATGTCAAACGCACGAACCAGTCTAGCATAGATACCTGTGTGGTATAAATCCTTCTCTTCGGGCTCCTCAATACTTCCATCTCGCTGGCTGACAACCGCAAAAACTATACCCGGGTGCTTTTCAAGATAGTTTACCAACGCGAGGGTCGCCTTTCTGCCAACAAGAACAGGCGAAAGAATTCCGGGAAACATGACTAAATTGCGTGTAATGAAGACTGGAACATCACCTTCAACCTTTACATCAAGGTCGGGAATGTTGCCTTCATAGTCAGCGAACATCTGAATAGAACTATTTTGTTTCATCAAGTTTTTTGTTTCATTTTTGAGTTACAAAAGTACGAAAATAAAATAGAAGAATGGACGGCTAAGTGGCCTTAAATCTTAATAATACCTAACATCTCCTCTCAAAATGATATTATGAGAGCATCTACTATTTACTTTATGTAAAAATCTTTAGTTATATTTTTATACCATTCTGATCGGTTTCCGTCTTCATTCTCCAAGATTTTCTCCAGCTCTACCGCAGGATAAGAACCACATTTCAATTCTATAATACAACGAAGTGGACTCTT
>CAUVFB010000072.1:0-7488 GCA_963551095.1 uncultured Prevotella sp.
TAACTTAGAGGACAATTGTCGTTTAACTTAGAGGACAATTGTCGTTTAACTTAGACGACGATATCCATTTTACAACATAGGGCAGGATTTTTTTCTATATGAATTCAGCAGTATAAAAGAACTGCATCTTGCGGAATGGGAGTTTCTGCCTGTTGTTGAGTGTGGAAGGAATGCTTGATGGGTAGTAAATCAAGAATATATTTGTGAGAATCAGGGGAATTATAATCGAAAAGCCGTATTTGTTGCACAATATTTTTTGAATTGTGCAGGATATTACCTACCTTTGCAGCCATCATAACAATACTTTAATGAAACAATATCCCAGCTTTAACGAACTGATAGAAAAGAGCATCATTGACCATTGGGACTTGGATGCCCTCACCGACTATAAGGGAAAGACGCTTCAGTATCATGATGTGGCACGAAAGATAGAGAAGCTCCATATTATGTTTGAGGCCAGTGGCGTACAGAAAGGCGACAAGATTGCACTCTGCGGACGGAATTCTGCGGCATGGGCGTCAGCTTTCCTGGCCGTGCTTACCTATGGGGCTATAGCTGTACCGATCCTCCATGAGTTCACGGCTGAGCAGATTCACAACATTGTCAACCATTCCGACGCGAAGATTCTCTTTGCAGGCGACGTTGTGGTAACGCAGATTGATGCTACGAAGATGCCCGGTCTGGAAGGCATTATCTACATTCCCGACTACTCGCTCGTGCTTAGTCGAAAGGAACAGCTTACCTACGCACGCGAGCATCTCAACGAGATGTACGGAAAAAAATATCCCAAATACTTCCGCCAGGAGCATGTTCATTACTATCGAGAGCAAAGCGACGACGAGCTGGCACTCATCAATTACACCAGCGGAACGACCGGGCGGTCGAAAGGAGTGATGATTCCTTACCGCGCCATGTGGAGCAATGTCGACTTTGCCAATCATGTCTTGGGAGACCAACTCAAGGCCGGCGACAACGTTATCAGCATTCTTCCAATGGCACATATGTACGGGATGGCATTCGAATTTATCTTCGAATTCATCAAAGGGGTACACATTTATTACCTGACACGCATTCCTTCGCCGGCCATTATAGCCCAGGCACTGGCCGAAGTGAAGCCGGTCATAATGATAGCTGTTCCCCTTGTCATCGAGAAGATTATCCGCAAGAAGGTGTTCCCGAAGATTCAGAACAACCGTATGCGCTTGTTGCTTAATATGCCGGTCATCAGCAAGAAGGTGAAAGAAAAGATAAAAGAGCAGGTCTATCAGGCTTTCGGAGGCAATCTGTACGAAATTATCATCGGCGGAGCGGCTCTCAACGGCGAGATAGAGAGCTTCCTGCACAGCATAGAATTTCCCTACACAGTTGGATATGGAGCTACAGAGTGTGCACCTATCATCTGTTACCGCGACTGGCATAGCTTCGCAAAAGGATCATGCGGACAGGCTGCTCTTCATCAAGAGGTACGCATAGACAGCAACGACCCGGAGAATGTGCCGGGAGAAATCCTCACTAAGGGACCGAACGTACTTCTCGGTTATTACAAGAATGAGGAAGCAACACGGCAAGCCGTTGATTCCGACAGCTGGTTCCATACCGGCGACCTTGCGACTATGGATGCTGACGGTAACGTTTTCATCAAGGGAAGGTCTAAAAACATGCTTCTCGGTTCGAATGGACAGAACATTTATCCAGAGGAAATAGAAGATAAACTGAACTCACTGACACTTGTTAATGAAAGCCTTGTTATTCAGAAAGACAATAAACTCGTCGGTCTTGTATATCCGGATTACGACGAAGCTAAGAATCTAAACCTTGGTAAAGAAGAAATAGACGCTATTATGGAGCAGAACCGAACCGAACTGAATAATATAATGCCGACCTACTGCAAGGTTTCAGAGATTCGTGTGATGGATGAAGAATTCGAAAAGACACCGAAGAAGTCAATCAAACGGTATCTCTACAGTTAGTCTTTAGACAAAGAAAAACCGTTGTCAGAAAAGCAGCAACTCTTAGTAAAAGTAATTAGGAGGATGTGTCAGAAAGCAGACATATCCTCTTTTCTTTTCCCCAAACTTCCCCCTTCCATTGACAGATAGTATTGGCATCAATGCAGAGGATAAAGACCTGCTCTCTAATACAAATAAAAAGAACGAGGATAATATTACAGCGGGAAAAAGACAGAATCTTTTTCCCGCTGTAGTCGGTACGAGAATCGAACTCGTATGCCAAGATTGAGAATCTTGTATCCTAACCGTTAGATGAACCGACCATTAATCTTACATTTAAGGATAGGCTTCCAAATAAGCGGAAGGAGGGGGATTCGAACCCCCGGTACGCGAATGCGTACGGCAGTTTAGCAAACTGCTGGTTTCAGCCACTCACCCATCCTTCCGTTCAAGGCTCGTTTACCGAGTTACCAAGCATTCTCCTCAAATGCGGTGCAAAGATAGGATTAATAATTGAAACAGCCAAACTTTTTCCTGAACTTTTCCTAATCTTTTCATTGAGATGCAGTTAAGAAAAGACAGTCTGCCATTAAACGGCTGACTGTCAATTGATGCCTATATGGTCAGCGAAGAGAGAGATTATTTTTTCATACCTTTATAGGCTTGGTTCATTCCCTTTACGACCTCGTTAGTAATATCACATGCTTCATCGCCATATAGAATATTATCACCGCTCTTTGCCAGTATCATCACATACTTCTTATCTTTATTGTATATCTTCAAATAGTTGCGTACGCTGTCAGAGAGTGCTTTATTGTACTTGGCAACTTCTGCCTGATACTCATTGCCTAATCGTTGTTGCAGTGCATCGGCATCTTGTGCCTGTTTCTGAATGCTTGCCTGAATCTGTTGAACCTGCGCTTGAGTGTACTTGTTAGCCTGTACATTCTGCTGAAAGTTGGCTGCTGCCTGCTGGATAGCCTGCTGTTTGCCGGCAAGCGTCTTTTGAATATTGGCTTCCTTAGCCCTAATCTGCTTGGTTACTTCTTTCCAATAGGTGTACTGACTCATAATTGAATCAATTTCCACGTAAGCAATTTTCTGTCCAAATGCTGCGGATTCAGTCTTTCCTGATTTGTCAGCAGCCTTGGTGTCGTTGGCCTGTGGGTGGTTATTGCACGCAGTGAAAGCAACCGCTATGGCAGCCATTGCCAAAATAACGATACTCTTCTTCATTTTTTCGTCTTATTGTTTTGTTTTATTCAATCCCTGGTATATGTAATAAAGGTAGAGCCTACATCAAAGACCAGCTTAAACTTACCCGAGTCTGAGAATCGTCAGCAGGCTTTTCCTGCACGGCGGGCTTCCTTATCTTGATCAATTACGCAACGGATACCTCGTTCACGCAGATACTTGTTATCGTGGATATGCTGCGACTTGAATATGCCGTTCTTTTTAAGAATCACACGCACGCTAAGCAGCATTATCGCTATAGCAATAATTAACACGCTACATAACAAAGTACCAACCATTTTATCTATCTTTGCATATCAATTATGGCCGCAAAGGTACTATAAATAGACAATATATCAAAACTAAATATCATTAAAAATGACCAACACAGAACTTAAACCGGCTCGTGTATTCGAGCAATTTGCGAAAATCAATCAGATACCCCGTCCCTCCAAACACGAGGAGAAGATGATAGAATATCTGAAAGAATTCGGTAAAGCACATAACCTCGAGACAAAGGTAGACGAAACCGGAAATGTCATCATCCGGAAGCCTGCTACCAAGGGATTAGAGAACCTCCCTACTGTTGCTTTGCAAAGCCATATGGATATGGTATGCGACAAGCTGGTCGATGTAGATTTCGACTTCGACAAGGATGCCATACAGACTTACGTTGAGGGCGAATGGCTGCACGCTAAAGGAACAACGCTCGGAGCCGATGATGGTATCGGTGTTGCCATGGAGCTGGCTCTTCTTGATTCCGACAATATAGAGCATGGCCCCATTGAGTGTGTATTCACGCGCGACGAGGAGACAGGACTTACCGGAGCGTTCGGCATGAAACCAGGCTTCATGTCGGCAAAGTATCTCATTAATCTCGACTCTGAGGACGAAGGGCAAATATTCGTCAGCTGTGCAGGCGGTATCAATACTACAGCAATCTTCAGGTTTAAGCGCGAGAATGCACCCAAAGAGTACTTCTTTATGGAAGCCAGCCTGAAAGGACTTATCGGCGGACACTCAGGCGACGACATCAATAAGAAGCGTGCCAATGCTATTAAGATTCTCGCACGCTTCCTCTACCTTGAGCAGGACAAGATGGATCTGCGCTTGGCACAGTGGAACTCGGGCAAGATGCACAACGCTATTCCGCGCGATGGCAAGATTATCTTTGCCGTACCGGCCGACCGTAAGGAAGAAGTAAAGGCCGACTGGAATATCTTCACCGCAGGAGTTGAGGACGAATTCCACGTAACCGACCCGACAATGGTATGGAACCTTGGCAGCACAGATGTTCAGCCCGTCCTCCCGAAGCAGACTTCGCGCAATCTGATTCTTGCCGTCCAGGCTATGGACAACGGTCCGCTGACCAACTGTCAGGATGAGGCTCTCGCCTATATGGTTGAGACCTCAAGCAATGTAGCCAGCGTACAGAGCACAGAAAACGAAGTCGTCATTGTTGCTTCGCAGCGTTCCAACGTTATGAGCAACCTCACCAACATGGCAAACAGCGTGAAAGCCTGCTTCGAACTTGCCGGTGCAGAGGTCATTCAGAACGACGGCTACCCGGCATGGAAGATGAATCCCAACTCAGAACTCGTAAAGGTAGCAGTTGAGCAGTACAGGAAACTCTTCGGCAAGGAACCGCAAGTACTTGGCATTCACGCCGGCCTGGAGTGCGGGCTCTTCTCTGAAAAGTACCCCGAGATGGATATGGTAAGCTTCGGCCCAACGCTCCGATACGTCCATACGCCCGACGAACGGCTCCACATACCGACCGTACAGATGGTTTGGGATCATTTGCTGGCTGTCCTTAAGAACATCGATTAACAGGAGCGGGAAAGCTACAATGAATTAAACCAATGAGAGGCCTTGGGAATTCTTACGTATGAGCCGTAATTTTCTCACAACGTAAGAAATCTTTTCTCACACGTGATACGCAAAAAACTCACGTGTGAGATTGGTTTTTTATGTATCTTCGTCAAACTATATTCTCATGGCCTTGACGGGATGCTTTTCCTTTGTAGCCTGATGTTGTAGACACGTCTTCCGCAGGCATTTTTGATGGATGTACATAAATCAAATGGGAGCATGGAAACGAATTTCCATGCTCCTGTCCATTTTTGCAGCTTTGCCCATGCTGAGATGTTGGTTGGGCTTAGTACTTGGTGAATGCCCAGGCACCGTTCCATGTCTCCCAGCCAGTCTTAGAACCATGTGCCCAGTCCACACCGTCATAGTTCATCTTTATATACGGCATGCCATAGTTGTTGGCGAGTTCAGAGCTTGTCCAAAACCATCTGTTCGTCATTTTCGTGCCACCCACCTGGCAGCAGATGACATCAGCTAAATATCCCTTGCACGGGAAATTATGGAAGGTATACGTTATGTCGCTGATATTTCCCTTTCCAATGGCAGAGTATACCCACTTCCAGTCGTTATATGACGGCAGATACCACTTCACATTAGGCGTTCCTGTATAGGAAACTCCCGGATTGTAGTGGGCTGCCGCATAGATGGGTGGAAAGTCGGGATTCTCGCCTTTTACCTTGTTTCCGCTGACTGCTGCCGTTGTGTAACTGGGATCCCAAGTCTCGTCATATCCGTCTGTTGTCTCTGTACTGATGGCTGCAAGGTAATCGGTTGCAGCGTGCGTATTGGTAGTTACTGAGTTGTAGGCACTGATACACCAGGCCGACGGATTGCTTGCCGGATTCAGTGCCATTGCCATCCGCTTGCTTTGACTTAAGACGGCGGCAATCGGAGTTTTTGTGCCACCGGCATAGGTTGTGGCAGTAAGAGGTCCGGTAGTACCGTCGGTCATCAGATAGAGATAGTTGTACATCAGTTTCACGTTCAGCACGTAAGCACCGCCTGCCTCCAACTTGAGTGTTGAAGTGGGGTGGAATGTAAGACCAGTACCCGATAAGGATTGCTCATACATCGTGCCGCCCGTGAAGAGAAGTCCCAGATTTGACACATTGGTGCCCGGCATGAATGTCAGATTTTCGCTACACTGGCAGGTGGCTATATTTGTTGGAGAGCTAGGATAGCCATTGCTGTAGGTTGTATTCTCAGAAACATAAGAGCTGCTACCTATACTCCAAATGCCATTGGCTGCATCGTAGACAGAGCTGTTAGGCACATTGCTGCCGGTAGACATGAGGTCAGCATTGACGTTTTGAATCCTTGCATAGGTCGTGAGCTGCACTTTCACCCGGGCATCTATATGTTTCATCGTGAAAGGTACCTCCTGCCTTTGCGGGGTGGCGGTAATGGTCTGTGTGGTGCGCCCGATGTAGGCCTGATTGGCATCGGTACGATTTACGGTAAGGTTGTTCCCGCTGCGACTTACCTTGCTGTTGTAGAGCACGAAGTCGTAAGTTCCCGGATTGAGCAAAATCGCGCTTTTACCTGGTGCCAGTGTGAAGACACTTCCCCACTGCACCGTCCCTGTCGTTTCGCCTTTGAAAGCATGCGTCGTAGCATCATAGGCCAGCATGGTGTAGGTATCATTGGGAATAGTGCGCGTGGTGGTCCGTACCTGATCTTTTTGCTTCGCCGTGTCGCGTTGGAGTGTGCAGAGAGCTACGAGACCGTTTCCTAACTCTACAGCCTGTGGAGCGAGTTTCTCATCTTTCCCGGCATTGTTGCCGGCACGTGTTACGTTTACTTCCTGCGCCTCGTTGTAGTCGGCAAAACTGACCGTGAACTTCACTGCTTTGGTGAGGTTTATCTTGCCGTTCCCCTCTCCGTTGTCTATGTTTTCGTTGTTGTTGCAGTCTGCTGTCAGCAGCAGCAGAGCTATACCCAAAAACAGGTTTCTTTTTATTTTCATTGTCATTGTCTTAAATTATCTGTTAAAAATTCTATTCCTCTTCGTTGCTGTCCCATATGCCATCTTTGGCAGGTGCAATGCCGCTGATGTCACCGATGACGGCATATCCTACGTCATGTGTACCCTTGTCGTCATAATACCATGGGTTTTGAAAGGTCGAGGCTCCAGCGTTCGGTCTGACCGAGATGACACAGAGTTGTTCTGTCTCTGTCTGTACTGTCTTACATTGGGGACTGATGTATCCCCGTTTCCGTTTTTGTTCCATAATCCTTAAAGTTTAATGCCCACTCTATGGCTCTCTGCGATGGGAGTCGATTGAGTGTGGCTGATTATTATTGAAAAAGTTTATTAATATCCTTTCTATCTCGAATTGATTCCCTTTTATGTGGGGATTTATGAGGTACGGGTGTAGGACCCGCGTGGTACGGGTGTAGAACCCGCGTGGTACGGGTGTAGAACCCGCGTGGT
>CAUVFB010000073.1:0-7259 GCA_963551095.1 uncultured Prevotella sp.
TGATTACCCGTTCTAAGAACGATACAACCAACTCCCGTCGTGTCGTTTTCCGTTATCTTCAAGATAAGCTGGCGGTAACAGAACTCTTCAAGGAAATTTCCGTTAAGATTGGAGACCGTCCTGGTGGCTATACTCGTGTTATCAAGCTCGGTACACGTCAGGGAGATGCTGCTGAAATGGCTTTCATCGAGTTGGTAGATTATGATGACAATATGGCGAAGACTCCAAAGGCTGAGGTCAAGAAGACTCGCCGTAGCCGTCGTTCTACTAATAAGAAAGCTGAGGTTGTCCCTGCAGTGGAAGCAACGGAGAGCCAAGCAGAAGAAGAAGTAAAGGGTGAATAATTTGCAAGTAAGATATCTCTATAACCGAAACTCCTGGCACTGAAAAGTGTTAGGAGTTTTTTATGTACAATCCTATAGGGGAGGTACAGTGGTTGGTTATTCGATACCCCAGGTCTGGATAAAAAAGTAATGGAAGCCACTGTTCTTGCGTGAGAGGAGTGTCAAGACTTCACACTCTTTCTTTTTGTATTTGTACTCGTCTGTCAGGGTATATATAGTCTCAGTTCTGTGCTTCTTTACTTCTGTGCGTTCGGCATCAGAATCCCTCTGCCATAGTCAGGTGCTCCCATGTTTGCTGTCCAAAACCCTATACCCTTTTGTTAGAAACCCTATACCCTTTCAGCGGGGAGGTCGTTACTGGACGGTGGTCGGCGGGGTGTCTGCTGGCAGTTGGGTAGGCGTATTGGGGCGGGGTATGCCCATTTGACACCGAGTCTTCTGTTATGTTCGTATCAGGCTCTATGCGAAAAAAGTGTGATGGTGGCGTATGCAAGAGTAAAAATGTCCCTTGGAGTATTGAGTTCAGAAAGCCTTAAGGTACAAGGACTTTAGGGTATAAGAAAGCTCCGGTGTGAGAAAATCAGCTTTGTGCATAAGAAAACGGATGTATTCATTTTGACACATCCTCACTTTACCCTCACTTTGTGGTTACAATGAACAGAAAATTCCAAGCGTTGGGAATAGCTACAGTAACACGCTTGGTTTGGTTGTTGGTGGTAAAGTTGCCTTTTTGTAGAGTTAGTGTATGATTTCTCGGAAACAGCTTCTTTTGAAGCGTCAGCAAGTCTTGTCTATGCGCAGATAAGGCTTATTTATTTTCGGTAGATGGTATATTAAAATAGGAATATTACTCTTCCGTGAAGTCTACATATTCTCCTTCGTTATCTTTAATGACTTGTTTGTGTCGTTTTTCTTCGGGCCGCTGGTCAACGATAATATTGCCGTCGGAATTGGGTTGTGGCTCTCGATTCTGCTGAAAGTTGCCGCGGAAACGGTTAACGGTGCGGTGAATTTGTCTGTAGAAACTGTAGGCAATCCACAGGATAATTGCCATGAAGATGGCAAAGACGAATAAAGCAAACTTGATGAAGGCCATAAGCTATTGTTGAAAAGGTAAGTTCTACTTCCTGACGATGGCCGAAAGAACCACGTACCACACTACAATAATGGCGAAAGCCGATATGCCGAAGCAGGCAAGGAGCGGGCAGCAGGTCATCAGGAAGATGTATTTCACTTCGTTCCCTTTCCATCCCCATTGCTTAAACTTCAGTGCGAACATCGGGATCTCTGATATCAAGAGCCAGGAACTGATGAACACACCTGCCAAAACAACATAGATCATCCACGGATAGCCCTCTATCCATTTGCCGGCACCTACGATAAGTGCCCCCCAAAAGAGGGCGTTGGCCGGTGTCGGCAGTCCGATGAAACCGAGAGCCTGCCGTTCGTCGAGATTAAACTTGGCAAGACGGAGAGCCGAGAATGCTGCCATGATGTAGGCAACAAACGGCAGAACACCACGCAACGACTCCATAAAATCGGGATACTCCATGACCTGAAGTGTGCTGAAGACGATGGTTGCCGGCGCAACACCGAAAGTTACGTCGTCGGCAAGCGAGTCCAACTCCTTGCCGATGGGTGAACTGACATGCAACAGCCGTGCACTCATTCCGTCAAAGAAGTCGAATACAGCTCCGATGGTCATCCACAGAAGAGCCATCTCGGTGTTTCCCGAGAAAGCATAAGTTGTCGCAATGCAGCCAGAAACAAGGTTGCAGCAGGTAATCGTATTGGGAATATGTTTCTTTACAGACATTGTTGAGGAATGAGTATTGGTTGTCGGGTGATAAATGTGCACGGGTGGCGAGGCGGTTTTACTTCAATTTAGCAATTACCGTTTGATCTCCCGTAGTACTTTGTCCCATCTTTACGCAGACTTCAGAGCCTATTGGTAGGTAGAGATCAACGCGGCTACCGAGTTTAATGAAGCCCAAATGTTCGTCAATGTAACAGTCTTCACCCTCTTTGGCGTAAGTAACGATGCGTCGAGCCATCGCGCCCGCTATCTGACGGCATAGAATATCGCGCCCGTCAGGGATTGTTATCATCGTGTCGGTGTGTTCGTTCTCTTCGCTCGCTTTGGGTAGCCATGCCTTATGGAAGTTGCCGTCGAAGTGTTTAACGAACTTTACCTTTCCGTCTACGGGAAACCAATTGGCGTGTACGTTCCAAAGACTCATGAAGATGGACACCATCAGACGTTTTTCGTGGAAGTATTCGTTCTCTTCTACCTCTTCTATTACAACGATATGTCCATCGGCTGGTGCGACAACTACGTTCTCGGTGTCTTCACTGGCATAGTATCGGATAGGGCAACGATAGAAGTTGAGAACGATTCCATATACTGTGCCGAATACAACAACGAATATCCAAAATGGAATCTTGGTGGGGATGGCAAACCAAAGTATAAGTACTACTAAGGCAATGCCGATGGCTCCATAGAACAGCGTGTTGGTTCCTTCGTGATGTATCCTTATTTTCTTGAGCTTCTTCTTGATTTTTCCCATGGTGAGGGTACGTTTTTTGTTTGTCGCAAAGGTACTTCTTTTTTGTTACTCTCACAAGTTTTTATGTTCATTCCTTGGCTGTGCAGTTCTTTTGTCGTATCTTTGAAACTCGAAATTTCATAGGAAAACAGATGGAAGATTTCGTACATTTACACGTCCATACCCATTATTCCATCTTAGATGGTCAGTCTAAGGTACCCTATTTGGTCGATAAGGCCATTAAGGATGGCATGAAAGGCATGGCAATAACCGACCACGGTGTTATGTTTGGCATTAAGGAGTTTGCCGATTATTGCTCCAAGATAAACAAAGACCGTAGGAAAGAAGGACTCGAACCGTTCAAGCCCATCTTCGGTAGTGAGATGTACGTTGCCCGACGCAGAAAGACGGATAAGGTAAAGGAGAAGCACGACAATTCGGGCTACCATCTTATTGTGTTGGCCAAGAACTATAATGGCTATAAGAACCTTATCCAGCTGGTGTCGAGAGCATGGGTTGACGGCTACTACTATCGTCCGCGAACTGACCGCGAAGACTTGGAACGGTTTCATGAAGACCTCATCGTGTGCTCGGCGTGTATTGCCGGTGAAGTGCCGTCGAAGATTCTGCACGGCGATATCGAAGGAGCGCGTGAGGCATGCCAATGGTATAAGCGTGTGTTTGGCAATGATTATTATCTCGAACTGCAGCGGCACGAAGTGAAAGACCCCAACCTGGTTGCCAATCGCGAAGTTTTCCCCTTACAGCAAAAGGCCAATAAGGTGCTGATACAGTTTGCCAAAGAGTACAATATCAAACTTGTCTGCACGAACGATTGCCACTTTGAGGACAAAGAAACAGCCGAAGCACATGACCATCTGCTTTGTCTTTCGACTAACGAAGATTTGAACGACCCCAGGCGAATGCGCTATTCGAAGCAGGAATGGTTTAAAACGCGGGCAGAGATGAACGAGGTGTTCGGTGATTTGCCCGAGGCGATGGCGAATACATTGGAGATTCTCAACAAGGTAGAGACTTACAGTATTGACAATGATCCTATTATGCCTTTCTTTCCGATTCCCGAAAGTTTTGGAACAGAAGAGGAGTGGCGGCAGAAATTCTCTGAGAAAGATCTTTATAGGGAGTTTACTACCGATGAGAATGGAGAGAATCCGCTGAGTGAGGAAGACGGACAGGCTGTTATCAGCCGACTCGGTGGTTACGGAAAGATATACCGTATCAAGTTTGAGGCCGACTATTTGGCCAAGCTGGCATACGATGGTGCGAAGAAACTGTATGGCGATCCACTGTCGGAAGAAGTGAAAGGACATATCCGATTCGAGTTGCACGTGATGAAAACGATGGGCTTTCCAGGCTACTTCCTCATCGTTCAGGACTTTATCAATGCTGCCCGCGAGAAGTTGGGAGTAATGGTTGGTCCCGGACGTGGCTCTGCTGCCGGTTCTGTAGTGGCTTATTGCTTGGGTATTACGAAGATAGACCCACTCAAGTACGACTTGTTGTTTGAGCGTTTTCTGAATCCTGACCGTGTCAATCTTCCTGATATTGATACTGATTTCGACGATGATGGGCGTGGAAGAGTGCTTCAGTGGGTGATGGACAAGTATGGACACGAGAACTGTGCTCACATCATCACTTACTCGACGATGGCTACCAAGAACTCCATCAAGGACGTGGCACGTGTCGAAAAGCTTCCGCTTCCTGTCTCAAATGCCCTTTGCAAGTCCATTCCCGACCGTCTGCCTGATGGTATGAAGATGAATTTGACCAATGCTATCAGGTGTACACCACAGCTGCAGAACGCTGAAGTGAGCGAAGACATACGGGAGCGGAATACCATAAAGTATGCCAAGATGCTCGAAGGAACCATCCGTGGTACGGGCATACACGCTTGTGGATTCATCATCTGCCGTAATCCTATCAGTGATTGGGTACCCATCTCTACAGCTGCCGACCCTGATTTCCCCGAGAAGAAAGTCCCCGTAACCCAGTACGACGGGCATGTTATTGAGACAACGGGATTGATCAAGATGGACTTCCTTGGCTTGAAAACCTTATCGGAATTAAAGGAAGCCTGCAAGGTTATCAAGCAAACGACCGGTGATAGGATTGATTTGGACAATATTCCGATTGATGATGAGCTGACCTATCAGCTCTATCAGCGTGGTCAAACCATTGGAACCTTCCAGTTTGAATCGGCTGGTATGCAGAAATATCTGCGTGAATTGCACCCCACAGTATTCGAAGATCTGATTGCGATGAACGCCCTTTATCGTCCGGGGCCGATGGATTACATCCCAGACTTCATCAAGCGGAAGAACGATCCGTCGCTTGTCAAGTATGACATACCGTGTATGGAAAAGTATCTTAAAGATACTTACGGCATCACAGTGTACCAGGAACAGGTGATGCTTTTGAGTCGTCAGCTTGCCAACTTCACTCGTGGGGAGAGTGATGCACTGCGTAAGGCAATGGGGAAGAAGAAGAAAGCCATTGTCGATGCGATGAAACCGAAGTTCATCAAGCAGGGACAGGAGAACGGACATGACCCACAGACACTGGAGAAGATATGGAGCGACTGGGAGAAGTTTGCCAGTTACGCCTTCAACAAGTCGCATGCCACCTGCTATTCATGGGTAGCTTATCAGACAGCATATCTTAAAGCACACTATCCTGCCGAATATATGGCTGCGTTAATGACGCGCCGGTTCAGTCAGATCACTGAGATTACCAAGCTGATGGAAGAGTGTAAGACTCTGAAGATAGCTACTTTGGGTCCCGATGTGAACGAGAGTCGGATGGAATTTGGTGTGAACAAGAAAGGTGAAATTCGTTTTGGACTCTCGGCCATTAAAGGAATGGGGACAAGCGCAGCAGAAGCAATTGTCCGAGAGCGTGAGGCGAACGGGCCTTACAAGGATATTTTCGATTTTGCAGAGCGTGTCGACCTCAGCAATGTGAATAAGGGAGCTTTCGAAAGTCTTGCCTACAGTGGCGGATTCGATGGCTTCGGCTTGCAGCGTGAACAGTTCTTTGCGCCGAGTGGAAAGAATGAGACGTTCATCAGTACCCTTGTGCGTTACGGACAGTTGTACCAGCAGGAGCAGGCACAGCAGCAGAACTCACTTTTTGGTGGTGCTGATGCCGTAGAGGTTATACATCCGGCTATTCCGAAGGCAGAGAAATGGGCTACCATAGAGAAATTGAATAAGGAGCGCGACCTTGTTGGTGTCTATCTTTCGGCACATCCGCTTGACGAGTATAGTGTTATTTTGAACAATATGTGCAATACCCACTGTCAGGCAATAGGACGTGGAGCTGATTTGGAAGCCCTTTCCAAATGCGATGAGGTAACCTTTGGAGGCATCGTTACATCAGTTGAAGAACGCTTTTCACAAAAGACGGGTAAGCCGTTTGGTTTTGTTACCATCGAAGACTTCGAAGGAACGGGAGAGCTTGCACTCTTTGGCGACGACTGGATGCGTTGGGGAAATCTGCTGAAAGTAAACTATACGGTCTTTATAAAAGCCAAGTGTCAGCCGCGATACCGCAATAGTAATGTCTTTGAAATCAAGGTGCAGACCGTTGAACAGCTCTACGACGTCAAGGCACACCGATTGGAACGTTTTACCATATCAATGGACGCGACGACACTCGACGACAAGTTCGTTTCCGAACTATCTACAGTGATAGAAAAAAGCGAGGGCAACACACAACTCTACATACAGTTGCGAACGCCCGAACAAAACAGTATTCTGCTGCATAGCCGTAACCGTAGCATCAACGTAGACCGTCGGTTGATAGACTTTGTAGCTGCCAACGAAAAGCTGGAATACCGTATCAACTGACAAAGACTATTGGCACGATAATTCGCAAATACATCAAACATAGCATCCAACTATATTTATTAACTATAAAAACAAATCACGATGGAAGTAGAAATTACAACCGCAAACTTTGAGAGTTACAAGAATGGCGAGCTGCCATTGGTAGTTGACCTTTGGGCAACATGGTGTGGCCCCTGCAAGATGGTGGGTCCCATCATTTCCGAACTGGCTAACGACTACGACGGCAAGATCGTTGTAGGCAAATGCGACGTTGAAGAGAACGACGACGTAGCTATTGAGTATGGTGTACGCAATATTCCTACGATTCTTTTCTTTAAGGGTGGCAAGCTGGTAGACAAGTTTGTTGGTGCAGCTACAAAGGAAAAGCTCGACGAAAAGTTCAAGGCTTTACTGTAAACCACCGCAAACAGCCATCAACAAAGCCTCTGTCGATATCTCTTCTTAGAGATACTGACAGAGGTTTCTCTTTCTTTCATCTCCCTACACATCTTCCTATGAAG
>CAUVFB010000074.1:0-7251 GCA_963551095.1 uncultured Prevotella sp.
GAAAAGGGAGAAAAGCTTTCTCGTCAGGACAAGCCTCAGTCGGCTTTCCATATCAGGCAGATGAAGAAATACCTATCGTCCCATCAGGCTGTTGCTCTCCTCCGTTCGCCGGCTTTCTCGCCCCATTCTGAAGTCAACGATGCAGCCATTCTCCATGCAGTAGCCGACCCTCTGAATATTCCAGTGGTTTCTGAAGACAATTTCAAATTCATTTCCGATAACCAATACGGCCTCATCCTGTCTATGGGACGCCGTCCCGAAACTCTCAAATGGCTGAAAGAACAGACGCGACAAGGTGCGCATGTGCTCAATTCTCCATCGGGCGTAGGGCTTTGCAATAACCGTTCGATGCTCAATGTACTGATGAAAATTCACGATATACCCCATCCCAAGACAACAGGGTCCTATGGCTATTGGCTCAAACAATACAACACGGAGGCTCAAGCCAACGAGAACGTCCGCTATTTTGCCACCCATAAGAATCTGAAGACAGCCCTGCAAGACCTCAATGAACGTGGTATCAGTAGCCGAATCGTTCAAGCTCACATACCTGGCGACCTTATCAAGTTCTACGGCATACGGGGAACGGGCTTCTTCCGCTACTTCTACCCGGGCGATGACGGCATATCTAAGTTCGGATACGAGGTACACAATGGTAAACCGCATCACTATTCGTTCTCGAAGGAGGAATTACAAGAGATAGCCGAACGCTTGTCTGGGTTCACCAAAGTGGCCATCTATGGTGGAGACGTCATCATTCGGCGTGGCGGTGCACCGGTTATTATCGATTTCAACGATTGGCCGAGCTTTTCACGGTGCAAGGATGAGGCTGCAGAAGCGATTATCAAGTTGATGTTTGAGCGGGTTGACAAATAGGAAAGTAGATGGATAGTGGCGAAAATTCATACATTCGCCCATCAACAAGCCTCTTTTTGCTCGCAAACATCGCTTATTGGAAAACCAAAGAAAGCAGTAAATGAAACAAGACACAATACACACGGCAGCTGATTCTTCGTCGGAAAGACAGGAAAACGAACCCAGACAACAGATGAACGGCGGTTTCCGCCGACTGCTGGCAGCCTCACTCAAGTCGCGAGATACCGAAGAATGGATGGATATTTACTTCACTCGCCCCATCGGACTTGCTTTCGCTCTCCTTTGGCATCGCTTAGGCGTAACTCCGAATATGATAACCATTCTCTCTATCTTCCTCGGTATGGCTGCGGGGGTAATGTTTTACTTCACCGATACCATGCACAACGTGATGGGAATCGTATTGCTGATACTTGCTAATTTCTGCGATTCTACCGACGGACAGCTTGCCCGACTCACCAACCAACGCTCAATGAAGGGGCGATGTCTTGATGGTTTTGCCGGCAACACGTGGTTTTTCTCTATTTATCTCGCCATTGTTCTCCGTCTTTGGAATCAGCCTATGCCTGGAACCATGGAGGTTTGGGGATTTTGGGGACTTGCGCTCGCTGCCATAGCAGGGCTTCTCAGCCACTCGCATCAAAGTGCAATCAGCGATTATTATCGCCAGATTCATCTCTACTTTCTTAAAGGAAAGGCGGGGGCAGAGTTGGATTCATATGCTGAAGAACACGCCATTACTGAGCGACTGCGCGATCAAAAGGGTGTCTTTTGGGATTATGCGTTTCATTCCAACTACCAAAACTACTGTCGAAAACAGGAGAAACGCACTCCGGCTTTCCAGCAATTACGTGCCCGTCTCAAGGAGAAATATGGCTCAATAGACTATATTCCAAAGGAGTGGAAAGCCCGATTCCTCCGTGGAAGTCGTCCGCTGATGCCCATGGCCAACTTCCTCACATTCAATTCGCGCGCCATTCTCATCTATATCACGTGTATAGCAGATTGCCCGTGGCTCTATCTGTTCATAGAAATCACCTTATATAATATAGTATATGTCTACATGCACAAGCGGCATGAGGATTTATGCAAAGCCATGCTGCCATAACGGACTGAGGTTTTCAGTACCAATGCTTATCCATATAACCAACAATAACATGAAACCATTTACCAAACATTCTGCCACACCCCTCATTGGGGATTGGAAACGAGAGGAAACGGGGATTCTTTTCGACTTCGGCGGCACACTTGATACACACGGTTGTCATTGGGGAAAGTTTCTTTGGCACGCCTATCAGCATCAGCAAATCCCCGTCGACGAAGAGATGTTTCGCTCGGCATACGTCTATACGGAGCGTACATTGGGTAAAAAGCCCATCATACAGCCCGATTTCACGTTCCATCAAACCCTTGAAACAAAAATACAAATTGAGTTTGAGTATTTAGTGGAGCATGGTCTTGTTTCGGGGAGCAGTTTTTTCATCGCGCGCATGCAGGCTTCCATCCTTGACGACATATACAATAAAGTGAAAACAAATATTGCCGAAAGTCGTGCGATACTTCTCCAACTTAAGAAGAAAGCACGTCTTGCCCTTGTCAGCAACTTTTATGGAAACATAAGAACGGTACTCGAGGAGCTGAACATTGCAGATCTTTTTGAAACGGTAGTGGAAAGTGCCATCTGCGGAGTGCGAAAACCCGACCCGAAAATCTTCCGTCTTGGTATAGATACCCTCGGTTTGAAATCTGAACAAACCACTGTCATTGGCGATAGCTATAAGAACGATATTACCCCAGCACACGCTTTGGGATGCCATACCGTTTGGCTGAAAGGCGAAGGGTGGAATGCAGACAAACCGGAGAAGAAGGTTGCCGACCGCATTATCGGCAGTATTGCTGATTTATCAAGCCTATCGCAATAAATAGAAACAAGTTACGTTATCCAATAATACAACGCCGGGAGAGCCGAATCTGCCTAAGCTCGTCGTGCTTATAACCGCTCATCAACGCCCATCCCGTCCAAGACAAAGCACTAAGGATATGAAAAAAACAAGTGTAGCCCCTGCAGAGGGTAAGTTAGGAATTATGGTTGTAGGTTGCGGCGCAGTAGCTACAACCTTTATAACTGGTGTGTTAATGGTTCGTAAGGGGCTTGCCAAACCTGTCGGCTCAATGACCCAATACGACAAAATCCGTGTAGGAAGCGGAGCAGAGAAGAAGTATCTCCACTACAAGGACATTGTTCCGCTTGCCGACCTCAACGATATCGTTTTCGGCACATGGGATGTTTATCCGCAGAATGCCTATCAGGCAGCTGTCTATGCAGAGGTTCTGAAAGTCAAGGATATTGATCCGGTACGCGAAGAACTGGAAGCTATCCGTCCAATGCGGGCTGCTTTCGACAAGAACTACGCCAAACGACTCGACGGCGACAACGTGAAAAACTGTGCAACGCGCTGGGATATGGTTCAGGAACTGCGTCAGGACATCCGAAATTTCAAAGAAACGCAGGGTTGTCAACGCGTTGTTGTTATTTGGGCGGCCTCGACAGAGATATACGTACCGTACAATGAGGACGTGCACAAGACGCTTTCGCAATTCGAAGCAGCCATGAAGGCCGACGACCGTGAGCATATCGCACCCTCTATGTGTTATGCCTATGCCGCATTGGCCGAGGGTTGCCCGTTTGTTATGGGTGCCCCCAACACGACGGTGGACATTCCGGCTATGTGGGAATTTGCAGAGAAGATGCGAATGCCTATCTCCGGCAAAGATTTCAAGACGGGGCAGACGCTTGTAAAGTCGGGATTCGCTCCGATAATCAAGGCTCGTTGTCTCGGACTTGATGGTTGGTTCTCTACTAATATCCTCGGAAACCGCGACGGGCTCGTCCTCGACGAACCTGCAAACTTCCACACCAAGGAGGTCAGCAAGCTCTCTACGCTGGAGACAATATGCAAGGCGGACGACCAACCCGACCTCTACGGCAATATTTACCACAAGGTGCGCATCAATTACTATCCTCCCCGCAACGACAACAAGGAGGGTTGGGACAACATAGATATCTTCGGCTGGATGGGATACCCCATGCAGATCAAGATAAATTTCCTCTGCCGCGATTCCATTCTCGCTGCTCCGCTGCTGCTCGACCTGACTTTGCTCTCCGACCTCGCCGCGCGCGCCGGCCGTCATGGCATACAGCGGTTCCTGAGCTTCTTCCTCAAGAGCCCGATGCACGACTTTACGAAGGGCGAGGAGGCGGTCAACAATCTCTTTGAACAATATACAATGCTCAAGAATGCCATTCGCGAAATGGGAGGATACGCTGCTGACGAGGAGATAGACTGACATTCTCTACCGGAAGAGAGACTTGTTTCTTAGAAGTATATAAACGAATGCGTGGGCTGCGATAGTGTCGCAGCCGCGCTTTTCTTCTCTATCAGAAAACTCAAAAATTATATGACGCCGTTCTATCATTTCAGGATACATAACCATTTTATTCTCTTTCACACATGTCCGAAATGGATAAAAGTGGTGTTTCTCCTCTTCTTCTTCACTCTAACAGCCTCTTCCCAGGACTTACGCTGCTATGTTGTCGACTCACAGACGGGAGATAGCATTCCTTATGCCAGTGCCGTTTATGCGCAACTGAAGCTCGGAGCATCTGCCGATGCTTCGGGATTGATTGTCATTGCCCGCAAGCCCGGACTGCTGCTTACCGTTACTGCCGTCGGTTACAAGACTAAGAGAGTCAGAATAACAGCCAATACGAGTGCGACAATACGGGTTTCTCTCATTACCGATTCGAAACAACTTGACGGCATTGTTGTGCAGGCGAAGCGTCGACACAAATATTCCCGCAAGAACAATCCGGCTGTTGAACTGATGAAACGGGTCATTGCGGCCAAGAAAGAAACCGACCTTAGCAATCACGAATACTATCAATTCGACAAGTATCAGAAGGTTACGATGGCTGTAAACAACCTTACGCCCGACGAATTGGAGAGTGCCATGTTCCGGAAATCGCCGTGGTTGCTCAATCAAGTAGAGGTATGTCCTTACAATAACAAGCTCATTCTTCCTTTCTCTGTAGACGAAACACTCACACAACACGTCTACCGCAAATCGCCACGCGACGAGAAAGACATCATAAAAGGGCAGTCGACGAAAGGTATTTCCAAGTTGATTCAGACGGGGTCTGCCCTCAACACGATGGTGAAAGACCTTTTCAAGGACATTGATCTCTATGACGACCAGATTAATCTGCTCCAGTCCCGATTCCCATCGCCCATCGGTTCGACTGCAATTTCCTTTTATCATTTCTACATCGACGACACGCTCTACGTCGGACAAGACCGGTGCATCCGTCTACAGTTTATGCCTGCCAACCAGCAGGACTTCGGTTTCCGGGGCGAACTCTATGTTCTCGCCGACAGCACCCTGCACGTCCGCAAGTGCGACATGCAGCTTCCGGCCAATACTGGGGTCAACTTCGTCGATGCAATGAAGTTCGAACAGGAATACGAAAGGCAATCTAACGGTGAATGGGTGCTGACAACAGACAATATGGTAGCCGAACTGAAGCTCACAGACTTGTTCCAACGCGTCATCATCATTCGTACTACAGGTATGCGCGACTATGCTTTCAGTCCCATTCCCGACGCTCTTTTCAAAGGAAAGGCAAAGCTGAAGTATGAAGCCAACGCCAAGATGCGCGACGAAAACTTTTGGAACGAGCACCGTACGGCACAGCTGACAAAGAGCGAAAGGGGTATGGATGACTTTGTCAGCAAGATGGCAAAGACCCGAAACTTCCGCTGGATTATGTTCGGCATAAAGGCTTTGGCAGAGAACTTCGTCGAAACGGGTAGCGAAAAACATCCCAGCAAGATTGACATCGGGCCGGTAAACACGTTTGTTTCCAAGAACTTCGTTGACGGAATACGTCTGCGCGCTGCAGCAAGAACCACTGCCCATTTTAATCCTCATTGGTTCTTCGACGGATACTACGCCTACGGAACCCGATCGAAGAGCAGCTATTACGGTGCGAAAATCACTTATTCATTCAACAAACCCGAATACCAGCCGATAGAATTCCCTATCCGCACGCTTTCCATAGAGTCGTATGAAGATGTGGAATCGCCCTCAGACAAGTATCTTGTCCACAACAAAGACAACATCTTCATGGCTTTCCGCCCCGTCAAGGTAGAGAAGATGTACTTTTACAACCGCCAGCGTCTCACCTTCAACTGGGAAACCGACTACGGATTGGCGACCAGGTTCGCCTTCGAAATAGAAAAGAACGAACCTACTGCCAAGCTCATCTACGAGCACATGAACGGAGATATTGTTAGAAAGATACGCACGACGAGCATCACACTCGGCTTCGACTACCGACCGGGACAAAGCTATATCAACTCCAAACAGCAGCGGATTGAGGTCAACCTGGACGCACCCCAGTTCACGCTCACCCACACGATGGGCATACAAAGCCTCTTCGGATCGCACATGAACTCCAATCTTACCGAGTTTACGGCTTACAAACGCATTTGGCTGGGCAGTTGGGGAAAGTTCGACATCCGTCTCGCAGCCGGAGCACAATGGAACAAGGTGCCGTTCCCGCTCCTGATCATGCCGCCGGTGAATACATCCTACTTCGAACACCAAGGCTCGTTCAACCTGATGGAGAACATGGAGTTCCTCAACGATCGTTATGCGCACTTCAATCTCGCGTGGAACCTGGAAGGAAAGGTGTTCAACCGCATCCCGATGCTGAAGCGTTTGAAATGGCGCGAGTATGTCGCCTTCAAAGGAATGTGGGGACACCTTACCGGCAAGAACAATCCTTATCTGCCCGAAAACGCCACCGATGCCGACCTCTACCGCTTCCCCGAAGGCACACGCATCATGAATGACGAGCCGTATCTTGAGTTTGTGGTAGGCGTTCACAATATCTTTAAGTGCCTTGAAGTCGACTACGTGCGCCGACTCACCTATACTGCCTATCCGGAAGTATCGGTCAGCGGTATTCGCTTCGGCTTCAACCTGGTGTTCTGACACCGCATCTTCATAGCAAAGATCGCTGCAAAAGGCAGGGGGGCTGCATGAGAGTTACCTATAAAACCGCTTAGGAGTTCTTCAAAGAGAACTTTAATCCCAATCGGGTCATTGGAGAATCTGCCCACATTGAGCAAGCCTCCCGTCGTCTTCCGTGATGCCTGCAACGGCATTGCAATCCTCTTCTTTCTGATAATGACATTTGCCGTGGCGTTTGCCGAAGTTCGGCAGTTAACACGTCTTAAGTTTTGGCGTTTGCCGAAGTCCGGCAGTTAACACGTCTTAAGTTTTGGCGTTTGCCGAAGTCCGGCAGTTAACACG
>CAUVFB010000075.1:0-7178 GCA_963551095.1 uncultured Prevotella sp.
AACATCGTCGCGCTGACGAATGTTTATTTCGGCATTCTTATACCCTTTGTCCTCGAAATACTTCTTTGCCAAGGTTTGCGCACGGGCTATAATGTTCGGTGTTATCTGTCCACCCTTGAGTAGTCCGAGTTTCTTTTCCATATCTTCGGTCTCCGACTTCTTCAGTCCGATGTAGTTTATGGTCGATACACGCGGACGAGTACGGAGGTTTATCTTCAGATAAGCGTTGTTGCCGACTATAGAATCCACAGAGATAGAAACATTCGAAAAGAGTCCGTGCTTCCAATACCGCTTTACTGCGTCGGTAATGGCTGTGCCGGGAATTTCTATCTCCTGCCCAATAGATAGACCGGAAATGCCCGTGAGTACATAATCTTCATAGCCGTCTACTCCCGATGCGGTCAGTCCGGCCAATCGGTATTGTCCTGGTGTGCCGGTGTAAGTAATGGTTGGGTTGATGATTTTCTCCTGTGCGTTCAGTTGCAAGCCTATCCCGAAGAAAGCTGCAAGGAGAATCAGCACCTTGTTGATATTACTCATGTATAGCGTATCTTATTTGTTTTCGTTTTCAACTTGATATTCTGTCTTTCCGAAACGTCGTTGTCGACTTTGGAAACATGCTATGGCGTGGCGTAGATCTTCCTCGTCGAAGTCGGGCCAATAGGTGTTGCAGAAGTAAAGTTCGGCGTAGGCGAGCTGCCAAAGTAGATAGTTGGAGATACGCAGCTCACCTCCTGTACGTATGAGCAGGTCGGGGTCGGGCATAAAATTAGTGCTCATGTTCTCTGAGAGCGTCGCCTCTGTGATATCGTCAAGACTCAGCCTCTTTTCCTGTACCATTTTGGCTATGCTCTTCGTCGCTTCTGTAATTTCCCACCGAGCCGAATAACTGAGTGCGACAACCATTGTCATGGATGTGTTATTGGTTGTATGATCTATGGTTTCCTGTAATTTCTTCTGCACGGCATGGGGTAATCGCTCTATATCTCCGATGACTTGGAAGCGCACATTATTCTTCATGAAGATTTCATCTTCCAATGAAGAGAGCACCAATCCCATCAGTGCAGCTATTTCTTCAGATGGCCTGTTCCAGTTTTCTGTGGAGAATGTATAGAGAGTCAAGTACTTAATGCCGAGCCGCGTACACTCTGAAGTGATACGGCGGACGGTTTCTACACCAGCCTGATGACCGTATGAGCGTGGTTTATTGCGCTTCATAGCCCAACGTCCGTTGCCGTCCATAATGATGGCAATGTGTCGTGGAATGCGAGTCATATCTAATTCTTCTGACATATTTGTTGCGAAGATTATATGTTCTTTTTCTATTCAAACATTGTTGCTACTCCGGCCCATACTTATTCGTCTTCGTTGTGGCATGTCCGGCATTTGGCACTAAAACTGTAACTGAGTGTCAGTTGTAGTGTCGAATAGCAGTCCGTATTCTTGAAAAGTCCGCTACTCTTGATGTCGTAGGGGTCTTTCTGTCCGTCAAGCTCGTCGCTAAGACAGAAGTGTATAGCCCATTCCAAACCTACATTGACGCGCTCCCCCACTTTGTACTTTACACCGAGACCTATCGGGGCATTCGCCGAGACGACCGATTTCTTGTTTCCTCCATCGGTCTTAACGTAGGTTACACCCATTCCTAACGACACATAGGGGGCAAGACGCTGTGCTCCTCGGTAGTCGTGTCCGGTGCCATAAGGGACGAAATTATATTCACCGGCAATCCCGATATCCATAAGCGAGTTGTTGAACTCATAGGGACGGCTGGCGAATCGTGGGTAGTAGGTTGGATCATCGCTTGATTTCCCTTTTATCTTTCCGAACGAGGCGTTCATCTTGATACCTATGTAAGGATTGAAATTGTAGCGTGCCAATATTGTTCCCATGGGTTGGTGAGCTTTTGTCAGCGAACTGTTAAAGTCGCCAAGATAGCCCATAGTCCCGATGCCTGCCCCTATTTCCATACGATATTCAGGCTCATCCTGTGCACGGGTAGGCAGGACTGGCATAAAGAATAGGATGTAAAGCAGTAATTGTCTCATTTCTATTCGTGGATGGATGGTGGGTGTTGGCTGGCGAAGAACGTGTATTCGGATAGAGAAACTTCCGGTTCTATATATAATATAAGGTGAAACGGTTGTTCCGTCTGAATCCTTTTATATTCCCAACTCCTTTTGCGGAGATTTCCATCCCAATCGGTTGATGCGCCCACGCCACAATTTGTTGCCACTTAGCAGCCAAATGAAGTTCTGACTGTCGGCCGTTGCTGCGAGGTTTGCAGAAGCCCCCAGTCCTATAGGGTAGGTATAATGCTTGTTGCGCTTCCAGGTAATGCCGCTATCATGGCTAAGCAGTGGCACGAAGACGCTGCTACCGGACTTTCCGATAGAAACGATGCCACTGTCGTAGTTGAATACAGATATGGGAGTGAGCACTGGAAGAGCATACGCCTGTGCGTTCGCTGTATCGACAAATGTCCACGGATAGGATGTGGCTTTATCGGCAGTATCAACCAACTTGGTCCATACGGCTGTTTTGTTTTGTGCTGTAGACGTACCTATCAGCACAATCCGCTCCATACCCTTATTGGTGGCAAGCGACTGACAAGCATACCCAAAGTTATCATCAGGCAACAGTGTGGTTGCATCATCAAGCCGGTCTGTATTCCAAGTGGCACCGTTATCGACTGACACCAGCAGCGTACCGCTGTCAGAAAGGCCAAACAGTTGGGTGCTTCCTGCTGCTACCAGCCGTCGCAAGTGGCTGTCTGTGCCCATTGTCTGCCAGTTGATGCCATCGCTCGAACGCTTTACAGTTCCCATGTTTGCAAGATAGATATACTTGCCTGACACAACACTGTTCATACACGCATCGGCTCCGAATACCGCCGGCGATGCTGTCCATACGGATGGAGTGTTTTCAGATGCCATATAGACAACCGTTGCACCGTTTTTCTGCCCGAACAGATAGATGTTCCTGTCGAGTGTTACCATCCGTGCGGCCGTCAGCTGTGCGAAATCGGCATTCTCTATGGGGGCAGACCATTCGAAAGCATTTGGCAACTGTTTGTGCACGTTTACCGTAACGGTATAATTGCGATAGCACGAGCCATCGTTTGAGTATACACGCAAGGTACGGGGTTGAGAAAGGTTTACCGAATCGTTGGCCGAATGACGCGAGAGCGAGTCGCTGGTCATTGATTTCCAAACAATCGTTCCGGAGTGATGGGTTGTCATTCCCACCAAGACCTTCCCGACTTTAGTTCCGTAGGGTAGTGAGTCGGCATTGTAGATGAGCCCCCGCTCCTGATCGATGGTGAAATGGAACTTATTCCCTTTTATCTTTGCCGTGTAGGTGCTGTCTGTCCCACGTTTTGTGACAGTATCACGAACTTGTTTCAGTGTGCCCAGCGAAAAAGACGTTACAGCTGCGTCGCTGTATGCAACGACCTTTCCGTTATCCTCGTCTTTCAGACAAGAGGTCGTTATTAGTGCCGTTGCTGCAAATACCGCAAGGAGTTTTATTTTATGTTTCATCAGATGCAAACGAATGATTTTTGGCTGCAAAATTACTTAGAAATCTTCAAAAGTACAGTCTTTCTCACCATTAATTATATTAAATAACGAATTCATCTTCCTTTTTAAGTTTGTTTAGACTAAGAGAAGAATATCCTAATACAACCCTCTTGCTGCCGAAACGACTACTATTGTCGAAATAATATAAGAATCTTGGAATTATCGCCATGGCCGAACCGGATACGCCCGCCCGACTGCCTGCAGACCACTTGTCGACCGCCATTTGGTAACGACCCTATCCAGTAAAAGGGTCGTGGGTTTTTGGTAAAAAGGTATAGGGTTTCTGCCGAAAGGGTATAGGGTTTTGGGTGGCAGACATGGGAATTCCTGACTTTGGAAAAGGAGTTCAGATGCTGAGAACGCAGAGGTCAAGAAGCACAGCACCGAAATTGTTTCCTGGCAGGCGAGTATAACAAAGAGGGCGATAGACCTCTTTGCCCTGACGGCAAACTCTTATAGGCTCTGACGAAGTGAGGGAAAACGACGTTCGCTTTTATCAAAACGTAACAATATATACGTTTGTAGGCCTTCTATACTTCATAAAGGCTTATTTTCCGATACAGAAGTTTGCCTCTTTCGTTTATTTTTAGTTACTTTGCAATCGCATCAACAGATAGCTAAAGACAAAGTAGAATGGGTAACATCGAAAATAGACGACTTTCTTTCACCACAGTTATTTCTCCCCGGCGATTCGCACAAAAGGGACAGATAGACAAAGGAAGAAAACAACAACAAACATCAAATAATTAAAAATGAGTAACACTAAACAAAATGGAAGTATCATTGCCATCGTTACAATGATGTTCCTCTACGCAATGATTTCGTTCGTTACGAACCTTGCTGCACCTATCGGTGTCATTTGGAAGAGTGCCTTCGGGGGCGAAAGTGCCAACACAGTAGGCATGCTGGGCAATGCAATGAACTTCCTCGCCTACCTGTTTATGGGTATTCCGGCTGGGAAGATGCTCACGAAAGTCGGCTATAAGAAGACGGCTCTCATCGGAATCGGAATTGGTTTTCTTGGCGTTCTCACCCAGTTCTGCTCAGGATTCTTCGTCGATGCCAAGACGATGGGCTTCGTTATCTACCTCATTGGAGCATTCATCTCGGGCTTCTGCGTATGTATGCTGAACACGGTAGTGAACCCCATGCTTAACCTTCTTGGCGGAGGCGGCAACCGAGGGAATCAACTGAACATGATAGGCGGTACGCTGAACTCGCTCGCCGGAACCCTGACACCGCTCTTCGTAGGCGCGCTGATAGGTCAGGTAACCAAGAGAACGTCTATGATTGACGTGAATCCCGTGCTCTACATTGCAATGGGTGTATTCGCAGCAGCCTTTATCATTCTCTGTTTCATTCCCATTCAAGATCCGGAACTCGGCAAGACCGATGCCGATACCGTCTTCGAACACTCGCCATGGGCGTTCCGCCACTTCGTGCTGGGCGTGATAGCCATTTTTGTCTATGTAGGCGTAGAGGTGGGAATCCCCGGAACGCTGATTTATTATCTGTCTGATACAACCGCGGCGGGCGGTGGTCTCGACCCGCTGAAAGCCACAGCCATTGCCGGCTCGGTGGCTGCCACTTACTGGTTCTTGATGCTGGTGGGTCGCTTCTGTGGCGGTTTCATTGCCGATAAGATTTCCAGTAAGGCACTGATGACGGGTGCAACGTCTGTCGTTATCGTGTTTATTCTCACAGCCATGGTACTCGGCAAGAGCACAACCGTAGCCATGCCGGTATTCACCGGCAATGCTTTCGACATGGTAGTCGTCCCCATTTCAGCTCTGCTTTTGGTGCTCTGTGGTCTCTGTACAAGTGTCATGTGGGCTTGTATTTTCAATCTCGCTACAGAAGGACTGGGCAAATACACCGCATCAGCATCGGGAATCTTTATGATGATGGTCGTCGGCGGTGGTCTGTTCCCGCTTCTTCAGAACTTCGTTGTCGACCATGCCGGGTATCTCACTTCCTATATCGTACCGCTACTGGGTGTTGCCTATATGTTCTTCTATGCCGTTGTAGGCAGCAGGAATGTAAACAAAGACATTCCGGTAGACTGATTCCATTCCTCTCCATACGAGGGTGTGTCGAAACCGGCATACCCTCTTTTTTCATCCTTATGTCTCAATGTTGTTCATTGATGCTTACTGATTCTATGTAAAAGGCTTGATAGGCTTTGCGGGCTCATACGGACGTTTATGTAGCGTCTGACAGTAGCAGAACGCGTTCCCATGACGATTTTTAGCTCTTTGAGAGTGCTTTCGCCACTCCTTATGAAAGGGTTTTGCCCTCTAAGTTAAACGACGATTGTCCTTTAAGTTAAACGACAATTGTCCTTTAAGTTAAACGACAATTGTCCTTTAAGTTAAACGACGATTTTCCTCTAAGTTAAACGACAATTACCCTCTAACTTAAACGACTTTTGCCATCCCTAAGGAAGGCCTTTCGTCGTTCCAAAGGAAGTCGTTTGCTCATGCTGAGCTGCGACCGATTAGAGCGAAGGGAAAAGCTCTGCAAGGCTATGAGGAAGAATCCGGTACACATTCTACATTGCAAAGCAGACTTTGCAAAACACGCATCTTTTCGCTTTTTCTTTGCAAGGTTAATAATTTATTTTGTAACTTTGCAAACGTTTGGAATCGTCTGTATACAGATGTGAATCGGACAAGATAATCAAATTATAGCTATATAAATATGTATTTCACACTTTTCATCACCGTCTTGTTGACGGCTGCTTTCTTGGTCGTGGCTGCATACGCCATTGCCAAACTGATAGGGCCGCGCTCGTACAATGCGGTAAAGGGTGAGCCTTACGAGTGTGGTATCCCAACGTATGGAACCTCATGGTTGCCCATGCACGTCGGTTACTACCTTTTTGCCATCCTCTTCCTAATGTTCGATGTGGAGACAGTCTTCCTGTATCCTTGGGCAGTTGTCGTCAAGTCGTACGGTTCCTTGGCTCTTGCCACTATCGGATTCTTTATGTTGGTATTAGTTTTTGGCCTTGCTTACGCTTGGCGGAAAGGAGCACTTGAATGGAAATAAGAAAGCCGAAAATCAAAGCTCTTCCCTACGAAGAGTGGAAAGACAACGATACGCTCAGCAAGATGGCAAGCGAACTGAACGACGGTGGAACCAACCTCGTTTTAGGAAGCCTGGATCAGCTCATCAACTGGGGGCGCAGCAACTCGCTTTGGTCTCTGACTTTCGCTACTTCGTGTTGTGGAATAGAGTTTATGTCTGTTGGCTGTGCCCGCTACGACTTCTCCCGCTTCGGATTCGAAGTTACGCGAAACTCTCCGCGGCAGGCTGACCTTATCATGTGTGCGGGTACAATTACCAACAAGATGGCTCCGGCACTGAAACGCCTCTACGATGAGATGGCAGAACCGAAGTATGTTATAGCCGTTGGCGGATGTGCTATATCAGGAGGCCCATTCAAGGATAGCTACCACGTGATGCGCGGTATTGACGAAATAATCCCTGTGGATGTCTATATACCGGGTTGCCCTCCTCGTCCGGAAGCAATTATCTACGGTATGATGCAACTTCAGCGCAAGGTAAAGGTGGAGAAATTCTTCGGCGGAGTTA
>CAUVFB010000076.1:0-7126 GCA_963551095.1 uncultured Prevotella sp.
ATTCACTACAAATATAAGAACTTTGGAGCTTACACACTTTTATAGGACAGTATCCATCTGCACCAACTTCACCATATATTATATAGGGGAGTAAAAGAAACTATTACCAAGAACGAAAAGAGCAAGCGGATACTCACAATCCATGCAGGGAAGTATGGCTCGTGCACGGCTATCCCTACAGGGGGTGAGTTTCCGCTTGCTCCTTTTATTCTACCTTGATGTTCTCGTGTTCTTTTTCCTTTTGTCAGGAATACGTATCCGTACTACGTTTCATATCCCTGCTTAATACCACTGGACGGCGTTGCTGATGCCGCTGCGCTTGTCGTACTTCAATGCATCGGTCAGCGTAGAGGCGTTGCAACGGAAAGTGAAGTTGTACGACGTATAGGGGGCGAGGACAACCGACGCACTCATGTTGAAGCAGTGGAGGTCGCGAGAGAGACTCGCCGTGGTCATGCTCATGGAATGGTTCTCGAAATCGTAGCCCGACGAGAAGTTGATGTTCCAGCCATCGCTGATACGGACGTTTCCGCTGACATTCAGCGTCTGTGTGAACTTATACGGATAGCGCATGGTACGCGTGTTAAACTTTCCCTGCTGATTCTCCCGCATCGTGATACCGTAGCCGATGGTCAGCGACCAAGGCATGTTGAAGCGCATGTATCCGTCGTCATCGGTTTCGGCGATGCTGCTGCGTTTCTTTCTGGCTGCATGCTTGCCGTGCTCGAGGTCGGCATCCATGTTCGACTCGATGTCGGGGTCGGGGCCTTCGCTGTCGTCGCCTGTATTTTCTTCCTTGTCTTCCCCCCCGCCAAACCATTTCTTGAACTTCTCGGGACTGAGTGTGAACGAGAAGTTCTGCGACATTCCCTGAAAGCGCGGCAATCGGCCGAAGCCCCACTCGGTGTGATTGCCCACATAGGGCTTTCCGTTGGCATCCAGTTCGTAGGCGTAGGTGGCGAACTGCGCATTCATGGAGAACGTATAGCTCTTCCACCATTTCAGACGGAGACGCACGCTGAGGTCGCTCCATCGGTGCCAGTCGGTGGCGGCATTGTACGACATCGATGCCCCCAGTTCGTCGATGATACTGATCTTGCGGAATCCCGTAGAATCCTTATCGCTCCTCACTTTCATTTCGAGGTTGTTGCTGACGTCCCACGTTATCATCTCCGTCTTTCCCTTGCCCGGCGCACTGTACAGTTCGTTTTCGTAGGGGGAGTATTCCACGAGTTTCACGTTTCCGTGTGCGTCGGTATATTGATAGCTGTCGTAGTATCCGTACCGGCGTGCAGCGAAGTCGGGCGAATAGGCGAGGGTAACGGTTGGCGTAATGACGTGGCGAACGGCCTGAATCTTGTCGCCAAAGAGCTTGCGGCTGGGTGTCCAGAATCCGTAGAGCTTCGTGCTGGCCGAAAGGTTCAGGTTCCAGTTGTACACGTTGTGGAATCCGTAGGTCGTATCGCGTACTTCCACCCCTGCGACATTGTCCCATCCGCGCGAAACTTTCTTGGAATACATACGGTCGGTGAAGTTGAACGAGGGCGAGATGTTGATGTAGCCCAAGAGCGAGAAGTTCGCCTGCAGGGGAATTGTGTGTTGGAAAGCATTCTTCCAGTCCTTGATCAGATTGCTGTGGAGCAGCTTGTCTTCGGTCGTGTTGATGGAGTTGGACAGTTGCCCGGTATAGCTCATGGAAATTTTCTCATACCAGCGTTCCTTTCCCGCACGGTTCCTGCGCTTGAAGGGATAGAGACGGCTGAGACTGACGTTCAGGTCGGGAAGGGTCAGCTGCAGTGTCGAGTCGCGCATGTTCTGTGCCAGGTTGGCGGTGGTGCTGAGTGAGAGTCCGATGCTTGAGAAGTTGGTGCTCCAGCTGACGGACGATGTACGGGTCGACTGGGTGAGCGACTGGGGATTGTACATGCTGTTGAGGTTGTTGCGCTCGTAGCTCGAGCTGGCGAAGTTGACGCTGGCAGAGAGCGTGCTGAACGGATTTGCCTTAGCATCCTGCCGGTGGCTCCACTGGAGTTTGAAGCTCTCCTGGCGCGAATAGTCGGGCAGTCCCTTGTCGCCAAGCCGCGTGTCCTGATAGCTGAAGAGGAACGAGCCGGCATATCTATAGCGTTTGCGGTAGTTGCTCGCCGCACTGATTCCCCACGAGCCTTTCGTATAGATTTCGCCCAGCAGCTTCAAGTCCCACTTGTCGCTGATGGCAAAGTAGTAGCCACCGTCGCGCAGATAGAAGCCGCGATCCTGTTCGTCGCCGTAGGTCGGCATGATCAGGCCGCTCGAATACTTCTTCGAGAAGGGGAAGAAACCGTAGGGAACGGCCAGCGGAAGCGGGACATCTGCCACGACAAGATAGGCCGGCCCGAAAACGACGTTCTTCCCGGGGCGCACCTTGGCTCGCGAGAGGGCAATGTAGAAGTCGGGATGCGGCTCGTCGCAGGTCGTGTAGCGGCCGTGCTGTATGTATACGTCGCCTGTCGAGTCGCGTTTGGCTGTCTCGCCCGTGAGAAATCCCTCCTGCTGCTGGGTGTAGACGCCCTTGATAAGTCCCTTGCGCGACTTAAAGTTATACGCCATCGTGTCGCTCTCGTACTCGTCCTTGCCCATGGCGAAGTTGGGTTTGCCGCGCAGCCCTCCCTCCTCGGTAGAGTCGGCAGTGCCTGTGGCGCGCACCAGGCTGCTGTCCATATTCAGGTAAACCTTGTCGCTGGCGAGCTTCATGTTCTGATAGTCCACCTTCGACGAGCCGTAGAGAAATGCCGTACCCGTGAGCGCATCGTAGACAAGCGAATCGTCTGCCGAGTAGCTCACGGGCGACGTGATGCCGTTGGAGCGTGCGCGCTGCACGCTGTCGGCTCGGATAGAGTCGTCGATGGCCTTGTTGTGGTGGTAGATGGCGAGCCGGAGCGAGTCCATTCCGGTCGTGTCGGTATCGGCTGTCCGCCCTGTTCCGGTGGTGTCTTTCATGCGATCTGTCAGCCTATCTGATACGGCGATGCTGTCCTTGATGGGATTCTGCCGTGTACCGTCCCATAAGAAGAGTGTAGGGCTGCTTGCTGCGACAAAGACGATGGCGGCAAGCAACAGGAATATGACCGTCTTACTTCTCATTTGCTTAATGACGTGCAAATTTAAGGAAATAATGGCTAACCTGCTTTTCCTTTCGCCTTTTTAACGTTTTCCGCACATCCCCGCTCCCCTTCGGCTTACGCTGCGGCAACCGGCGATAAGGAGGAAAGACCCAAACGTTTTACCCACATCGCAACACGCGTTTCCCCGTGGTTCGCACCCGTCTTTCCTATAGGTTGACAATCGTCCCAGTACACTTTCCGAAAAGAATTTCTATACGGTTAGAAATAAACGGATATACGGTTGGAGACGGAAGAATCTAAAAAATAATCTCAAACCTTGTCTATTCGGTGGTAAAACATTAACTTTGCCGGCTGACAAACAAGCCTTTACAGCAATGAAGATATCGGTAAAAGGAAAGTCGCCCACATGGGGCAACGATTGCTATATTGCAGACAATGCCACGCTTGTCGGCGACATCACGATGGGCGACCGCTGCTCGGTTTGGTTTGGTGCGGTGCTGCGGGCAGATGTTGATGGTATCCGCATCGGGTCGGAAGTAAACATCCAAGACCTTGCCTGCATTCACCAAACTGAAGGTATTCCCGTTGTCATTGAAAACGGTACGAGCATCGGACACTGTGCCGTCGTTCACGGAGCAACTATCCGACGCAACGCACTTATAGGCATGAACGCCACCGTACTCGATCATGCCGAGGTAGGCGAAGGTTCTGTGGTGGCTGCCGGAGCCGTTGTACTGCAGGGGACGAAGATTCCTGCGGGCGAGATATGGGGCGGTGTGCCGGCAAGATTCCTCAAGAAAGCGGGCGAAGGACAGTCGCGCGTGTTTGCCGACCATTATCTTTATATAAAGGAATGGTATACCCGGGAATGAAATACAACACATCATATACATATGGACAAGAACAGTAAGATATACGTTGCAGGACACCACGGACTCGTAGGCTCTGCCATTTGGAATAATCTGCTCCAACGTGGATACACCAACCTTGTCGGCAGAAGTCATCGCGAACTCGATCTTACCGACCAACAAGCAGTGAAACGTTTCTTCGACAAGGAACGTCCCGATGCGGTCGTACTGGCTGCCGCCTTTGTCGGAGGTATTATGGCCAACTCGCTGTATCGTGCCGATTTCATTATGCAGAATATGAAGATGCAGTGCAATGTCATTGAGCAGAGCTATCTGCATGGTGTTGAAAAGCTCCTCTTTCTGGGTAGCACGTGCATCTATCCCAAGAATGCGCCGCAGCCGATGAGTGAAGATGCGCTGCTCACTTCGCCTTTGGAGTATACCAACGAAGAGTATGCTATCGCCAAGATAGCTGGGCTAAAAATGTGCGAAAGCTACAATCTGCAGTACGGGACCAACTATATCGCCGTGATGCCGACCAACCTTTACGGTCCGAATGACAACTTCCACTTGGAAAAATCTCACGTGATGCCGGCTATGATGCGCAAGATTTATCTCGCCAAACTCATACATGAGGACGACTGGGACGGCATCCGTGCAGATATGGACAGCCGACCTGTGAACCCGACTGACAAGCTGCGCACCATCATCGGAGATGGAAATGTAGACGGAAAGAATACCCAAGAGCGCATACTCAAGACGCTGGCATTCTACGGAATAGAGAGCAATAAGGTTACGCTGTGGGGCGATGGCAGCCCGTTGCGCGAGTTTCTGTGGAGCGAGGATATGGCAGACGCGAGTGTACATGTGTTGCTCCATGTCGATTTCAAGGATATTATCGGTATCGAGAAGTATTCGAGCGTCTTCTATGGTGCGAAGACCGACGGCGCAGTAGACCGTAATAACTCTGAAGGACGTGGCGGTGCCATCCCGTCGTTGGGCGAAATACGCAACTGCCACATCAATGTCGGTACTGGAAAGGAACTTACTATCCGCGCGTTGGCACAACTGATTGTAGATACGGTAGGCTTCAAGGGTGAAGTGGTATGGGACGCAGCAAAGCCCAACGGCACTCCACGCAAGCTCATCAACGTCAGCAAGCTGCACCGGCTGGGCTGGACACACAAAGTAGAGATTGAGGAGGGTGTCCGGAAACTATACGAATGGTATCATAAATAAATGGAGGCAAGGCTTATGTATTATCCGTTTCTCTTCGAACCCAATCTCCACCCTGTAGTTTGGGGAGGTCATCAGATAACTCAATGGAAGCAGTTGCCGCCGTCCGACCAACCTATTGGTGAGTCGTGGGAAGTGAGTGCCGTGCCAGGAAGTGAAAGTGTGATTGCCAACGGGAACTTGGCCGGGCACAGTATTGTTGATGTCGTGCGCGAGAATCCTGCTGAAATCCTTGGCAGAAAAGTCGCAGACAACTACGACAACGAGCTGCCCTTGCTGGTGAAGTTTATCGATGCGCGTCGCGACCTGTCTATTCAGGTACATCCCAATGATGAAATGGCGCACCGATTGCACCAAAAACGCGGAAAGACCGAGATGTGGTACATCTTAGGCGCACAGCCTGGAGCTTTTCTCTATGCCGGATTCAAGGACGAGATAACACCTGAGGAATATCGACAGAGAATAGCCGACGGTACAATTACCGATGTGCTGGCTCGCCACGAAGTCCATGTGGGCGATGTCTTCTTTCTTCCTGCCGGTCGCGTACACGCCATTTGTTCGGGCATCCTCCTTGCCGAGGTACAGCAAAGCAGCGATGTTACCTATCGTATCTTCGACTATAATCGTCCCGGAATGGATGGCAAGCTGCGCCAGCTGCACACTGATTTAGCCGCAGAAGCACTTGATTTCCATGTCGAACAGTCGTATCGCACCGATTACAATTATTCGTCCGACCGCGCCAACCTCGTCGTCGACAGTAAATACTTCAGTGTTCGTGTTATTGATGTCAATGCTCCTTTCCATCGCAACTTGCTGAAGTACGACAGCTTTATCATCACGATGTGTCTAAAGGGCGATTGCCGCATCCGGATTCGCTGCACCAGCGACGAGATAAGGCTCCGCGAAGGTTTCAGCACATTCATCCCTGCCAGTATTGCCGACTACGACATTATCCCCGATAATGCTTCGGGTAAGTGTCAGTTGCTGGACGCTTTCATCAACAATAAGCCGCAGGATCTCACCCATCTCCTTTCGCGTTTCCTGCATATTACCGATAGATGATTTGCACGGGACAACGACAGCGCGGAACCCTTTTTCATTTGCCGGGATTTTTGCTTATGCGGAGCAAGGCTGATAACCGATTGGGGAGAAAGAGAGAGGGAAATGTTCTTTACCCAAGATGGCAACGGCTCCCGTCTCTTCTGTCTGACCTATGGAACTTATGGGGCGGGCTAACGAGTAAAAAGCCTGCGTTTTTCTTGTCTGTTACAAAAGAATGTTCTACTTTTGCAACCCACTTCCATTGGAGTTGGCAGAGGACATGGACATGGAAAAGAGGAACGGGATTCCTCATCTCCAACCCAAGATTCTTCATTACATTGCGGGCTTGTTTGGATTTGACGGCAAGATGAAATGGTATGTAAGCATGCGGAGGCTCGACGGCTACCTCCTAAATCTGAGTGGTCAAAAATTAATTGGCGAAAACAATTACGCTCTCGCTGCCTAACCGAAGTACAGTAGGTTACTGGCTTTATCCGGCTATCAGATAGCTGGACGAGACATCGCTCCGAGGATGTTGTTCCGAATCCGGAGGTCAAGCGATGCAGGACAATCGGAAATAGTCTGTGTACGCCTCGCTGCACAGATGAAGACTTAGAGGATAAGATGCCGGTTGGTGGTCCAGGTCTTGCCGGCATACGAAAACCGAAGACTGGAATAAACGTGTAGAAAGCGTATGGTTTCCTTGTGCGGACGTGGGTTCGACTCCCACCAGCTCCACTTTACGTACTCTGAACAAGAGAAAAACAAAAAATGATTAAATCAGATAATCGCCGTAACTTCAACGAGTTACGGCGATTATTCGTTTATATACTTCCCTGCTTGGGAGTACATACAGATACCGCCGAAACGCTCAAAATACTCCCAACTGGCTACAAT